>JBARYS010000636.1:0-4644 GCA_049648155.1 Catalinimonas sp.
GAGTTGCGGCGCGGCGAACGCTCGATGGAAGAGGTCTTCCGCCGGTTGACAACCACCGCCGGAGACGCGTAAGAAAAATCCCCTGCCGCGCGATTTTCAGAAAAAATCTGCGCGGCAGGGGACACCAAAACCGGCTCTGCGAAGCGGAGGGGTTACTTCGACACCTTCTTACGGACCACCTCGCCCTCTTCGTTTTCGAACGTAAGGATGAACATGCCGCCGTTGCGCTCGTCGAGCTCCTTGAGTAGAATCTCGTAGGCACCGGCCGGCTGGTTCTCAAACTCCCACGTGCGCAGCGACCGGCCCGTCAGGTCCGACACCCGGATGCGCACGTTCTCGGACGCTTGCAGCGAATACTGAACCTTCGGCGCTGCCTGGTCGGGGTCAGGCGTGACGTTAACGTTGTAGCGGCGCTCGGCGGGCACCATGCCGCCCGTCGCCACGTACTGCGCCGGCTGGAAGGTGAGCAGTTGCCTGCCGCTGCCGGCCACGACCAGCATGCCGTTCTCGTTGAGGGCGGGGCCGCTCAGGTGGAGCCCTTCGATCGGGTGCTGCCAGAGCTGCTTGAGGTCGGGGCCGAAGGCCCGCAGTGTGCCGGTGGGAAACTCGCCGACCGAGGCAAACACGTGGCCCATCGCGTCGACGGCCATACGCACGCTCATCGCGTCGGCGTTGCGCACCAGCTTCTCCGTGGAGTCTACGCGTTGGCCGGTCCGCGTCGCCACCCGCACGATGCGCCCGCCATCGGGTAGGTAGACGTCACCCTCGGGCGTGCAGGCGAGTTGGGAGAAAGCCGCGCTGCCCGTTACGGGCGTCTTCCAGCGCGTACGCAGCTCGCTGCCCTCGTGATGCAGGGCCACCAGGTGGTCGTGCGGCTTGTAAGCGTACACGGTGCCGCCCGGCCCGACGGTGATCGGGGTCTGCACGAAGCCCACCTGCTTGCCTTCGTTTGGGATGACGCGCGTGGCCACCCGCTCGCCGCTGGTAAGGTCGAACGCACTCACAGCTTGGTTGGGGTAGCGCTGCCACTCCCAGGCGTAGACGTGGCCGTTGCCGACCGTGGGGTGCATCTCGCCGGCGGCGATGGGCTGACACTTCGTGCGCCACACCGTCCGTCCGCTCCGGTGGTCGACGCGCATCAGCTCGCCGGCGGCGCTCTCCACGATCAGGTCGCCGTCGGGCGCGAAGTTGATGCTCGCCGTGTGAGCGCACTTCACCGCAGCCTCCGCTTGCCACAGCACACTGCCGTCGGCGGCGGCGAGGGCGTAGAGCGTGTCGGCGCGCTGCGCGGCCCGGATGGCGTAGACCACGCCCTCACGGAAGCCGACGGGAATGCTCTGCCCCGCTTTGTCCGCCAGATCTTTGGTCCAGAGCAGCTCACCGGTGTAGAGGTCGTGGCAGACCAGCGGCGCGTAACGATTCGATTGCCGGCGGGTGGTGACCACCTCCGAGCCGGAGAGGTACACCTGGTTGGCGGCGGTCGCCTCGACGCCGGTGCCTTGCCAAAGCATCCTGGGCTTGTCCGGCCCTAGGGCTTCGATCAGGCCGTTGCGGCCCGCGTTGCCTCCGATGGTCGCCCACCCGGGGTCGGTTTGTGCGCTCAGACTACCCACGCCGGCCAGGGTAGCGAGAACGATATATTTAGCTGCGGTCATTAGTATATATGATGTTATGGATCAAAGATATCGAGTGTGCTTGTACAATGGAAGGAAGTGTAAGGTATCAGGGGGGATCGACGAGCGGTAGTCGACGGTGCTGTGCATGGCCGGACGGGGCGTACGGGCAGGACCTCGCGAAAGCTCGACGTTCCCGGGCAGGCATACGGACGCACGAACGGAGCGGACTCTGTGGCAACAGCTTACAACTGAGAAGAAGGCTCTCGGCACCGTTCGGAGTAGATGTACCGGAATGTGGCGTCCTACTGGTAGCGGGTTTTGCGGGCTGCCGGAATGGGAGGTAGCTTGCCGCCCCGCGATAACCTACCTCCCCACGATGGACATTCTGATTCTCGTACTTAGCTTCGTCATCCTTTTGGTCATCGGCGTGCCGGTGGCCTACAGCATCGGGGCGGCGGCCACGCTGACCATGCTCGTCAGCATCGACTCGCTGCCCGCCTTCACGACCATGGCGCAGCGCATGGCCACCGGTCTCGACAGCTTCTCGCTGCTGGCCATTCCCTTCTTTATTCTGGCCGGGCAACTCATGAACCGGGGGGGCATCGCCGGGCGGCTCATCGATTTTGCCAAGGCCATGGTGGGCATGTTTCCGGGCGGGCTGGCCTACGTCAACATCCTCGCCTGTATGCTCTTCGGGGCCATCTCGGGTTCGGCGGTGGCGGCGGCTTCGGCCATCGGCGGCTTCATGAACCCGCGCATGGTCGAGGAGGGCTACTCGAGGCCGTTCAGCGCGGCGGTCAACATCACCTCGTCGACCACCGGCCTGATCATCCCGCCCAGCAACGTGCTGATCGTCTACTCGCTGGCCAGCGGGGGGGTCTCCATCGCGGCGCTGTTCGTGGCCGGCTACCTGCCCGGCCTGTTGGTAGGGCTGGCGCTGATGAGCGTGGCGGGCGTCTGGGCCTACCGCAAGGGCTTTCCCGTGGGCGACCGCCCCACGCTGGGCTACGCGCTGCGCAAGTTTCTCGACGCCGTGCCGAGCCTGCTGCTGTTGGTGGTGGTGATCGGCGGCATCGTGGCGGGCGTATTCACGGCCACGGAGGCCTCGGCGGTGGCGGTGCTCTACACGCTGGTGCTGTCGATCATCTACGGCGAGGTGAACGGCCGCAACCTGCCCTCGATCTTGCTGGAAACGGTCTCGACCACCTCGATCGTGATGCTGCTGATCGGCACCTCCATCGGCATGTCGTGGGTGATGTCGTACGAAAACATCCCGCAGGGCGTCACGGCGGCCCTACTCGGCCTGAGCGACAACCGCTTTGTGATCTTGCTCATCATCAACTTGGTGCTGCTCTTCGTGGGCATTTTCATGGACATGACGCCGGCGGTGCTCATCTTCACGCCCATCTTCCTACCGGTGGTCACGAAGCTCGGCATGGACCCGACGCACTTCGGCATCGTGATGGTGCTCAACCTCTGCATCGGTCTCTGCACGCCGACGGTGGGGTCGGTGCTGTTCGTGGGTTGCGGCGTGGCGGGCGTGAGCATCGACAAGGTGCTGAAGCCGCTGCTGCCGCTCTTCCTCGCCATGCTGGCCGCCCTGCTGCTGGTAACCTACGTACCGCAGATCAGCCTCTGGCTGCCGCAACTGTTCGGGCTGTAGGGGACCCCGAGCGGCTGGAAGACGTGGTGCGTTACCTGGCCGACTGGGCGCGCTTTCTACGCGACGAGGAGGGTCTCGCCCGTACGCTACCTGTCGCCGCATCGCGTGCAAATCGCTTCCGGGTGTTCCGTAGCAGTGACCACCCCAACCGCCGCCTGAATCGGCCGGTGGAGCGCTACCGAGACTTAGGGACCGCGCGGGCTGAGGAGGGGACGGTGCTGTATGCGTTTCCCGCGCGGTCGGTAACGACGTTCTTCGAGAGCGAGTGAGGTCTGGATGGGCAAGTCGAGCGGGGGCAAGACGTCCGGCACCACGGCCACCGGCTTCGCCGCCGCAGCCCAGGATAGGTGTTGCTTTCGAAAAGCAGGCGCAATACTGATGAGGCCGCGCGCGCCCTTTCCGGTGGCCCGCTTTGCGGCATTCTCCTTACTTTTCCGGCTTCAAACGACCTTAGATGCCGTCACCTCCTCAGAAGATTCACTTTATTGCCGTCGGCGGGGCCGTCATGCACAACCTGGCCCTGGCGCTGCACCAACAAGGGGCGGACGTGACGGGGTCGGACGACGAGATCCGCGACCCGTCGCGCACGCGCCTGGCGGCAGCGGGGCTGCTGCCCGACGCCGAGGGGTGGTTCCCGGCGCGCGTCACGGCCGACCTCGACGCGGTGATCGTGGGTATGCACGCCCGCCCCGACAACCCCGAGCTGGAGCGCGCCCGCGTGCTGGGCCTGCCGATCTACTCGTTCCCGGAGTACGTTTACCACCGCTGCCGAAACAAGCAGCGCGTGGTGATCGCGGGCAGCCACGGCAAGACCACCATCACGTCGGCGATCATGCACGTGCTGCGCTACTTCGGCCATAAGTTCGACTACCTGGTGGGCGCGCAGCTCGACGGTTTCGACCTGATGGTGCAGCTCACCGACGACGCGCCGGTGGTGATCATCGAGGGGGATGAGTACCCCGCCTCGCCCGACGACCTGCGGCCCAAGTTTCTGCACTACCACCACCACATCGGGCTGATCAGCGGCATCGCCTGGGACCACGTGAACGTCTACCCCGACTTCGACGCCTACGTGCGGCCGTTCGAGCAGTTCGCCGACGCCACGCCCAAGAGCGGCACGCTGCTCTACTGCGAGGAAGACGACCTGGCGGCGGTGATCTGCCGCAAGGAGCGCGACGACGTCACGGCCCTGCCCTACGAGGCGCTGCCCGCCGAGGTGGCCGACGGCACGACCTACCTGCTGCACGACGGCCGCCGCACGCCCCTGCAAGTGTTCGGACGCCATAACCTGCTGAACCTGGGCGGCGCGAAGGGGGTCTGCCAGCGGCTGGGCGTCACGGAAGCCATGTTTTGGGAGGCCATCGC
>JBARYS010000637.1:0-6531 GCA_049648155.1 Catalinimonas sp.
CCGTGACTATACGTTGGAAGCTCTGGCCGCACAGCAGGCGGCGTTGTACCGATCCTTGCTTAGCTGAGTCGTGGCGGGGTCGATCTGGCTACCCGCTCTCCTGCACGGCCTCGGCCTGGCCACGGGCGGGCTGGTGCTCTGGTGGGCGGGGGGCGCGCGGCGCAACCTGCCGCTCCTGCTCGTGCTGGGCCTCTACGCGGTGCTGACGTGGTACACCCCGGTGGTCAACTACCTGACCGGCAACACGACCTTGTACGGCACCGACTTTACCGACCGGGTGGGTGAGACCCTGATGATCTACGCCCTGGCCGTCAACGCCTTGCTGCTGGGTTATTTAGCACGACCGACCCCCTCGCGGCGGCTCACACGCGTGCTGGAGCGGTGGGAAGTACCGGAGGACTTCGTCCGGCGGAAGCTGCCGCTGCTGTGGCTGGTCGTGGGGGGCATCGTCGCGCTGAACCTCGCTCTCTTCGCCGTATTGCACTGGCCGGTTTCGTTGCATGGCGTGTTGTACTCCGTAGGCGTAAGTCCCTACCTAGAAGGGTTCACCGACAGCCTGCTCACCGTGTTTATCTTGTCGTGGCTGACGCGCCGGACGGGTTGGAAGTCGCTCGTCGGGTGGAGTATCTGCTTGCTGCTGTTACTGGGGTTCTTCTTTCTGATAAACTGGCGCTATCGCATCATCATGACGATGATCATGCTGCTGGGCGACTACCTGCTGCGCCGGGGCGTTACCTGGCGACTGTTGGCGAGCGCGGGGGCGGCCGCGCTGACCGTCATACTCATCACCGTGAACCGGGGGGTTCTTTTTTACGGGCGCTACCACGAACTCACACTCGATATCACGCAGTTCAACGAGCGCACCGTACGCGACCAGACCAACAATTCGCAGATGTTCGGGGTCTTGCTCGGTTACCTGGACCGGCCCGACGTGCACCACGACTGGGGGTATTCTACCTTCGGGTTCATTCCGCTGCGGGCCGTGCCCGGTCAACTTTTTCCGGGTGGCAAGAAGCCCCTCCCGCCGCTGATGGAGGCCATTCAGCGCGCGTTTCCACCTACCGGCAAAGCCATCCCTTCGGCGGTGACCAACGTCGGGGAGGCCTACTTTGCCTTCGGGCTGCCGGGGGTGCTCGGGGTGATGTTCTTGTTCGGCTACTTGCTGCGCGCCGCCCCGCCCCCGCACGACGGCCCCGGCGGCGGGGTGTTGCACCGCGCGCTCTACCTCTTGTTTACCGCCTGGCTCTTCCAGTACGTCACGCGCGGCTACCTGCCCCAACACGTGGAGTTGGCCGCTTATCTGCTGCTGCCTCCGGCGGCGCTGCACTGGTGGCACCGGGCGCGGCGCGCAACGTCCTGAAGCGGTTATCTTTGCCGGCCATGCGTAGTGTCGATCTGAGCAGTTACAACAACGATTGGTACAACCCCGGGGGCGGCACGGTGCGGCGGCTCCTGTGGTACTTCGTCAACCTCCTCTTCTTCGTCAACCCGCTGAATCCGCTGAGCGGGCTGAAGGTCCGGCTGCTGCGGGCGTTCGGCGCGCACGTGGGGCGGGGGGTGGTCATCAAGCCGGGCGTAAACATCAAGTACCCCTGGCGGCTCCACGTGGGCGATCACGTCTGGATCGGCGAGAACGTCTGGATCGACAACTTGGCCGACGTGCGCCTTGGTGACCACGTGTGCCTCTCGCAAGGGGCGATGCTGCTGTGTGGTAGCCACGACTACAAACGAACCTCGTTCGACCTGCGCATCGCGCCCATCACGCTGGCAGAGGGCTGTTGGATCGGCGCGCGCGCCACGGTCTGCCCCGGCGCAACGGGCGGCAGCCACAGCGTGCTGGCCGTGGCCTCGGTGGCCACCGGCGACCTGGCCCCCTACACCATCTACCAAGGAAACCCCGCCCAGCCGAAGCGGCGGCGCGAGATCGCCGCAGAGCGTCCTAACCCACAAACCGCCCCCGCGTGAAGATCAGCATCGTAACGGTCAGCTACCAAGCGGCCGACACCATCCGCGACACCATCGAGTCGGTGCTGCGGCAAGATCACCCCGACGTGGAGTACATCGTGATCGACGGCGGCTCGACCGACGGCACGCCGGACCTGGTGCGGAGCTACGGCGGGCGCATCGCGCGGTTCGTCTCCGAGCCCGACCGGGGGCTGTACGACGCCATGAACAAGGGCATCGCCCAGGCCACCGGCGCGGTGGTGGGTATCCTGAACGCCGACGATTTTTACACGCACCCGGCGGTACTAAGCCGGGTGGCCGCCCGGATGGAGGCGCAGCGCGCCGACACCCTCTACGCCGACCTGGAGTACGTGGACCGGGAGGTGACGGACCGGGTGACGCGCACCTGGCGGGCGGGCCCCTACCGGCCGGGCAGCTTCCGGTGGGGCTGGATGCCGCCGCACCCCACTTTTTTCGTGCGGCGTGCCCTCTACGACCGCCTGGGAACGTTCCGGGCCGGGGAGTTCCGCCGTGCCGCCGACTACGAGCTGATGCTGCGCTTCTTGCACAAAGCGGGCGCTGCGACCACCTACCTGCCGGAAACCACCGTGCGGATGCGGGCGGGCGGCGAGAGCAACAGCTCACTGCGCAACCGCCTGGAGGCCAACCGGGAGGACCACCGCGCCTGGGCGATCAATGGCTTGCGCGTTAACCCCCTCACGTTGATCCTGAAGCCTTTGCGGAAAATCGGACAGTTCCTTTAGGAAATTACACGGAGTTAACTCTACCTTTGAAGTCGAGTTTGTAGAGTTTTCCGCTCGGATCAGTCTGGGTTACCCAATTGTTTTGCTTTCGTGCTTCCCTCCCCGTGGCACCCTTGGTTGGTGCTGGGCACCATTGCCCTCACCATCTTTTTGCTTTACAAGGAGTACGTCCGGCCGGCGCTGACCTTCTTTCTGGCCGTGATCGTGCTGCTGGCGGCGGGCGTGCTGACCACCGGCGAGGTGCTGGCGGGCTTCTCGAACGAGTCAATCGCCACCATCGTGCTGCTGGTGGTGCTGACGGCCACGCTACGTAAAAATTATACGCTGGAGGCACTGCTGGACCGCCTCTTCCGGCGGGCGAACACGGTACGCTCCTTCCTCTGGCAGATGACGATTTCGATGGCGCTCTTCTCGTCCATTTTAAATAACACGCCCATCGTGGCGATGATGACGCCCTACGTCTACCAGTGGGGCCAGCAACACCGGGTGCCCCCGTCGCGGCTGCTGATTCCGCTGTCGTACGCCACCATGCTCGGCGGCATGATCACGCTGATCGGCACGTCGACCAACCTGGTGCTGAACGGCTTTCTGGCGCAGAGCGGCGAGCCACTGCTGACCTTTGCCGACTTCTTCCCGCTGGGCGTGCTGGTGAGCATCACGGGCATTCTTTACTTGATCTTGTTCGGCTACCGGCTGCTGCCCCGCAACATGGACGCGCTGACCGATTTGAAGGCCAACGCCCGGGAGTATTTGGTTGAAACGCAGATTGTCAACGGCTCGCCGTTGGTGGGCAAAACCGTGAGCGGGGCAGGGCTGCGCAACCTGCGGGGCGTCTATTTGGTGGAGATCGACCGCAACGGAGAGACCATCTCGCCGGTGGCACCGGACGAGACGCTTCACCACGGCGACCTGCTGCTCTTCGCGGGGAATACCGACACGGTGGTGGACCTGATTAACGCCGACAACGGGCTGGTGCCCCACCAAGGCTCAACACAAGCCACCGAGGGGCTGGAGGTCTGCGAGGCGGTGATTCCGGCCAACTCGGCGCTGGCGGGGCGCATAGTGCGTGAATCGGACTTCCGCAGCCGCTACCGGGCGGCCATCGTGGCGGTGCACCGGAACGGCGAACGGCTGCGCGGCAAGATCGGCAACCTGCGCTTGCAGAGCGGCGACCTGCTGCTGCTCTCGGCGGGGCCGGACTTCCGCCGCAACCTGCGGCAGCACCGGGACCTGTACGTGATCTCGCGCTTCGACGACCCGCACCAGGCGCGCAAAAACCCCCGGCGGCGCCTCTTCCTGCCGGTGCTGGGGGGGGTGGTGGCGCTGCTCGTGGTGGGCGTAGTGCCGCTGTTTGCCGCGCTGCTGATGCTGCTGGGGGCGGCCTTCGGGCTGCGGATGCTCACGCTTGAGGACGTCAAAAAAGAGGTCGACATCAGCATGGTGGGCGTGCTGGTGTTTTCGCTGGCGCTGGGCAGTGCCCTGATCAAGACCGGCGCGGCCGACCTGATCGCGGGGGTGTTCATGCAGGGGGTGAGCCCGCTGGGCACGGTGGGGCTCGTGACGGGCCTGTTCGTGCTGACGGTAGTGTTGACCTCGTTCGTGACCAACGTAGCGGCGGTCTCCATCGCCTTCCCCATTGCCTACGCGCTGGGGCACGAGACGGGCCTGCCGCACACCGCCCTCTACCTGACGGTGGCATTCGCGGCGTCGTGTGCGTTCCTGACGCCCATCGGCTACCAGACCAACCTGATGGTCTACGGGCCGGGCGGCTACACCTTTCGAGACTTCTTTCGGGTCGGTCTACCCTTGGTTGTCATCTATTTTGCCACCTGTATGGCCTATCTGTTCGGCCGGTATCCGCTGCTCTGACGCTGCTCTGTGTGATCCCCCCTTTTACTTAAACCTCCAATCGACTCATGAACCCCAACGTCATTCCACACCAACACGCCCTGGGCAAGGCCGACCGCCGCGCGCAGTCCGGGCACCGGTCGTTCATCGTCTGGTTCACGGGGCTGTCGGGCTCGGGCAAGTCGACGCTCGCCGGCCGTTTGGAGCAGCGCTTGTTTGCCGACGGCGTGCGCACCTACATTCTGGACGGCGACAACGTGCGCACGGGCCTCTGCAAGGACCTGACCTTTTCGGGCGAAGACCGGCAGGAGAACATCCGCCGCATCGGCGAGGTGGCCAAGCTGATGGTCGACGCCGGCGTGGTGGTGCTCTCGGCGTTCATCTCGCCCTTCCGCGCCGACCGCCAAAAGGTGCGCGACCTGGTGGGCGACCGCGAGTTCGTCGAGGTGTTCGTCAACTGTCCGCTCGATGTGTGCGAGCAGCGCGACGTGAAGGGCCTCTACCAGAAGGCCCGCCGGGGTGAGATCAAAAACTTCACGGGTATCGACTCGCCCTTCGAGGAGCCGACGACGCCCGAAGTCGAAGTGCACACCGACACCCAGCCGCTCGACGCGGCCGCCGAAGCCCTCTACCAACAGATCACTCCTTACCTGAAATCATAGTTCACCCATGCGTTACTACATCAATCACTTGAAGGAGCTGGAAGCCGAGTCCATATTCGTGATCCGCGAAGTGGCCGCCCAGTTCGACCGCCCCGCCCTGCTGTTCTCGGGCGGCAAAGACTCCATCGTGATGACGCACCTGGCCTACAAGGCCTTCTACCCGGCGCGCATCCCCTTCCCGCTGATCCACATCGACACGGGCCACAACTTCCCCGAGACCATCGCCTTCCGCGACGCGCTCATGGAGAAGCTGAGCGCGAACCTGATTGTCGGCTCGGTGCAGGAGGCCATCGACCAGGGCAAGGCGCAGGAGGAGACCGGCTACAACGCCAGCCGCAACGCCCTGCAGACGGTGTCGCTGCTCGAAACGCTGGAGCGCGAGAAGGTCGACGCCGCCATGGGGGGGGCGCGCCGCGACGAGGAGAAAGCCCGCGCGAAGGAGCGCTTCTTCTCGCACCGCGACGAGTTCGGCCAGTGGGATCCGAAAAACCAGCGCCCTGAGCTCTGGAACCTGTTCAACGGCCGCAAGAGCATGGGCGAGCACTTCCGCGTGTTTCCGATCTCGAACTGGACGGAGATGGACGTCTGGCAGTACATCCACCTCGAAAACATCGACATCCCGAATCTCTACTTCACCCACGAGCGCGACTGCATCATCCGCGACGACATGATCCTGGCGCACTCGCCCTACCTGAACCTGCGCGACACCGAGAAGCCTCAGCACATGCGGGTGCGCTTCCGCACCATCGGCGACATGACCTGCACCGGCGCGGTCGAGTCGAAGGCGGCCAGCCTGGAGGAGATCATCGCCGAGGTATCGGCCACCCGCACCACCGAACGCGGCGGCCGTTCGGACGACAAGCGTTCCGAAACCGCCATGGAAGACCGCAAAAAAATGGGGTATTTCTAGTAGAGGCAGGGCACGCCCTGCCTCCCGCGCCGAATCGGCGTGGAAAAGGAGGAAAAGAAAAAAGAGAAGGAGAAGAGACGGAGAAAGGAGGAAAGAGAAGGAAAAAGGAGGAAAAGAAAAAAGAGACGGAGAAAGAAGGAAAAAGGAGGGAAAGAAAAAAGGAGGAAAAAGAGAAACGGGAGGCAAGAAGGCGAAGAAGCCCCCCAACCTAAAAAATGAAAACCACAATGCCGAAAGCAAAAGAATACCTAGACATGGAGCTGCTGCGGTTCACGACCGCCGGCAGCGTCGACGACGGCAAGAGCACCCTTATCGGCCGGCTGTTCTTCGACAGCAAGGCCATCTTCGAAGACCAGTACCAAGCCGTGATGGAGAGCAGCCGCCGCAAAGGGCTGAGCCACGC
>JBARYS010000638.1:0-2172 GCA_049648155.1 Catalinimonas sp.
CACAACAACGCAGTGTGCAGATGCTTAGACGTCAGCCTGTAGCAAGGCTACTCTTCAGGCCACTTCCCAGCCAACCGGTTCGTCATTACTCCGCCCGTTCGCCGTTCACCCAGAGCTGCTTCTCCGCCAGCCGGCCGCGCGGGGCCACGCGTACCCGCACACCTTCGGGGGCGGTGTAGTCGAGGAAGAGCACGTCGCCGGCCACGCGCCAGTCGACCTCGACGGCCCCCTGTGGGTGCGGCACGGTGCCGCGCGCCCAGTCGATGCCTTCGGCCTGGGGGGCGATCAGCACCTCGTCGGGCGCGGCGGGGGTGGGGAAGCCCAGGTCGACGCCCAGCGTCTGCGTGGTCAGGTAATAGGTCGGGCCGCCGCTCCAGGCGTGCGAGAGCGTGCCGCCCCCGTCGATGCCGCTTGAAAAGTTCTCCCAGGCCGTGTCGTCGAGGTAGTCGATCATCCGCGCCCAGTACTTCCGGACGAAGCGTTCGGCCACGTCGGGGCGGCCGTGTTTGTAGAGTGCCCCCAGCACGTAAAAGCCGCCGTAAGGGGTAACCTTGCGGTTGCGGGCCTCCTCGCCGATGTCCTCCAGCTCCGCTTCCAGATGGTCGAGGATGCGCTCGGTCTGCGCGGGCGTGGCCACGTCGAACAGCACCGCCCAGGCGCTCGAGATGGCGTAGTGGTTGTCGATGGGCGTGCCGTCGGCGTTGAAGCCGTCGCGGTACGCGCCCTTGGCCTCGTCCCAGAATTTGGTCTGTATGTACGCGGTCAATTCGTCGGCCTGCTGGGCGTAGCGGCGGGCGTCGGCGGGTTTATCCAACCGCTCGGCCACGCGACTCATGCTGCGCAGGCTCCGGGCGATGAGCACGTGCAAGGTGGTCAGTTCGGCTTCCTTATCGATCTTGGTCCACTCCACGAAGCTCCGCCCCACGTCGATCAGCCCGTCTGACTCGCGGCGGCGCTTCATCGTCTCCGCGAACAGCGTCTCGTACGAGTCGTAGAGCACGCGCGCCGTCTCCAGGTCGTTTTCGGGTTGCCCGGCGGTCCGGTCCAGGTACCACTCCAGCGTCACGATGGGGAAGAAGAGATAGTCGTTGTGGGGGGTGCTCTTCTCGTAGCGGTACTCGTGTTTGTATTTGTCGCGGAACAGCCGCAGGCAGCGCGCAGCCAGCCGCAGGTCGTCGGTGCCCGCCAGCGTGATGGCCACTTCGGGCAACATGTCGCCGGCGTAGAGGCCGCGCTCGCGGAAGGGCGTGTCGGTGTAGGCGTCTTCGGCGCAGACGCGCACCGTGCGCCACCCCAGCATCCAGATGCGGTTCAGCAGCGGGTCGGAGCACTCGAACGAACCCTCCCGCTCGAAGGGGTAGAGCTGTTCGACCACGCCCACCTTCCGCACGGTCACGGGCCCCTCGTTGTTGCGCACGTTCAGTTGCAGGAAGCGCAGCCCGTAGGGGCGGAACGTCTCGAACCGGCGGGGGCGGCCGTCGCTCACGAAGCGCGTGCCGGCGTTGACCATCGTGCGCTTGAAGAACCAGGGTCGGTCGCTCGAGTCGGGCGCTAGGTCTTCGGTCCAACTGATGTCGAGCATGGTGCCGGCGGGGGCGTCTACCTCGACGAAGATGCGACCCAGCGTCTTCTGGCCGACGTCGTAGACCAGCGCCGAGCCTGCGGGGTCATTCACCGTGAGGCCCTGCGTGCGGTAGCCGGGCGTGTCGTGCCGCTCGCCGTAGGCCCGCCAGGCGATGTCCACGGCGGGGTCGGCCGAGGTTGTCCGGTGCGGCTGCGGTTGCCATTGGGCCGAGAGCTTCTTGGGCAGGTCGCGCGGGTGCCGCAGCGCCAGTCGATTTACCTGCTCTTCCTCGTCGCGGCGGAAGGGTCCGGCGGTCAGGAACACGTCCGGGTCGTCGCGGCGCTTGTTCGGCGAGAAGACCAGCCCCGCCCCCTTCGGCCAGGAGATCATCTGCTCCCAACTGCTCCAGAGGCCGGGCGCGCGCACAAACAGGAAGTTCCACCCCTCTTTTAGGTCGAACTGCGTGACGTAGCGCCGCCGCCACGCGTCGGGCTCGGGTGTGTGCGCCAGCGGCCCCTCGCCGTTCAGGTAGAAGCTGCCCCACCAGAGTGAGACCGGCACCCGCTGGGCGCGCGGCGAATAGATGTAGGTGGCCCCCAGCAGCGGTT
>JBARYS010000639.1:0-3072 GCA_049648155.1 Catalinimonas sp.
GGGCCGACCTGTTTCACCCCGCCGGGGGCGCGAGGGCGGTGCCGGCGGCCCTCGAATTGGAGCGGCGCGGGGCGGCGGGCTACCGGGCCGTGGTGGTGGTGCTCAAGACCGGACGCGACGTGCTGCGGCTGCCCGTGCGGTACGACGAGTTCGAGCGGCCCACCCTCGACTGGCCGGAGGCGTTGTGGGGGCGGCGCATAGTTCTCTGGGGCATGGACCACGGCACGCTGCGTAAGCTGCTGCGCGAAAACCAACTGCTGCAACACGTGGAGCTGTTCGACCTGATGCACTTTGTGGAGCAGTACGTGCACGCCCCGCTGCCGGGACTGGAGCTGACCGAGCTGATCGCTTACCTCGACGGCTCACCCGACTACGAGGCCCTGCTGCAACGCAACGGGCCGTTTCTCTCGGCCGAGGCGCATGCCGAGCAGCGGCTGACGGCCCTGGTGCGGGTGGCGGGCTGGCTGCACAAACACCTGCAAGCGCTCGAGGTAGCCCCCGCCGACGCACGCACGCCCTGACCGCCGCCGGGAGCAACTCCTACAGGGTGCCGCACGGCCAACACAAATGGTCACGTGATCCTCCTTTCAGGCGAAGCCTCACTATCGTAGCCCACCGTTATTTTTGTAGCTTCCACCTACCCCACCCTGCCGCTGTGAACGAGGCCGTCGTCGTTATTCCGACCTACAACGAGATCGAGAACATCGAGCCGCTGCTGCGCCGAATCTTCGACCTGCCGAAGTACTTTCACGTGCTGGTGGTCGACGACGGCTCACCCGACGGCACCGGCGACCGGGTCCGCACGCTGCAAGCTTCCTTCCCAAACCGGCTGCACCTCGAAGAGCGGCGCGGCAAGCTGGGCCTGGGCACGGCCTACATCCACGGCTTCAAGTGGGCGCTGGCGCGGGGCTACGAGCACGTCTTCGAGATGGACGCCGACTTCTCACACAATCCCGACGATCTGGTGCGCCTCCACGACGCCTGCGCGCAGGAGGGTTACGACATGGCCATCGGCTCGCGCTACGTGCAGGGCGTAAACGTAGTCAACTGGCCCATGAGCCGGGTGCTGATGTCTTACTTCGCCAGCAAGTACGTCCAGATCGTCACAGGTATGCCTATCAACGACGCCACGGCGGGCTTCAAGTGTTACCATCGGCGCGTACTGGAGACCATCGACCTGGACCGCGTGCGCTTCATCGGCTACGCCTTCCAGATCGAGATGAAGTTCACGGCCTGGCGCTACGGCTTCAAGATCAAGGAGGTACCCATCATCTTCACCGACCGCACGCGCGGCGAGTCCAAGATGTCGCCGCGCATCTTCAAAGAGGCCGTTTTCGGCGTGGTCAGCCTGAAGGCGGGCAGTTATCTGAGGAAGTATCAGCGGTAGTTGATTGGATGCTGGTATCAGGTACCAAGTGTTAGGTATCAGGCCCCACCCGTCGCCCCCCTCATCCCAACCCTGTGAGAGACGAAATATCTTGCGTCTCACGTGCGCCGGCGGAGGAAGCGTACCAGGTACCACACCCGCCCCCTACGTCGCGAACGTCTTCAAGATCGCTTCCAACTCCCGCAGGTAGCCACGCTTGTCGCGGTTGGGCGCGTAGACGAACCCTTCGAGGTAGTAGAGGTTTTCCTGCGCCTTGTCGAGCACCACGTAGCTGACAAAGACCCCACCCATGCGGTTATTGCGGAGCTTCCAGAGGCCGCGCGCTTCGGTGGCGTACGCGCCCGCGAAGCTGGTATTTTTCGTGAAGGGCGGCAGGTAGTACTCGGTCATCATGAACGAGGTGGTGTCGGGCGTACCCGAGCCGAAGATGTAGTTACGCCCGATCTGGTCGCGCCAGGCCAGCACGCTGTCGCGCGAGAACTGCGCTTCCGAACGGTAAGGCTGCCGGGCCACGAAGAGGTTGCGGTCGAGCACTGCCTCAATGTTGCGCAGCCAGACGAATTCGGGCTTCTCGACGGCCACCTCGTATCCGTCGGGCACCCGCAGCCGGACGCCGTACTGCTTGCGGAGCTTGCCGGTGGCCTCGCGGTTCTCGCCGTCCTTGTAGATCACCTCTTGGATGCCCCGGATCTCGCGGTTCTCGAAGCGATTCAGCAGGTCGTCGCCACGCCGCCGGATGGTCTCTGCTAGTTGCGCCTCGGTGGGGGCAAACAGGTACAGCACCGCCTGCCCACGGGCGTAGAGGTCGTCTTTAAACAGCGAGTAGTAGCTCGTGTCGCCGGCCGCCTTGGTGCGTACGCCCTCGCCGAGCATGTTGTCAAGCTGCCGGGTGGCGCGGTTCTCGGCTTCGTCGAAGGTGTGGACGAAGATCAAGTTGCGGCGCTGGCGCAGGAAGCGATTCACGTCGAGGGGGCTGACGCGCTGCACGAAGAACACCGGCTCGCCGGTGGGCACGCCGGGCACGGGCTTCTGAAAGAGCTCACGCAGCTCGTCGCCCACCGGTCCGGCCCAGAGGGCGCTGTCAGCCACGAACAGGACGTCACCGGCGTTGCCCAGGGCGGGCGGCAGCACCGCCTTACGCTCCTCCTCGGTCGTCTCGCAGGCGAAGGTGGTGAACAGCAGCAGCAAGCTCAGGATGATCGGTGGTCTCATGTAGAAAGCGGGGGGCATTTGTGAAAGGCGCGGACAAAGGTTGCCCTTTTGCACTAACGGCGCGGGGCGGCCCCTAGTCTACTGCTTAACGCCCGACGGGCCGGGAGTCACGGCGAACGATCCACAAAAGTCAGCCTTTCTTGCCGCTTCGAGCTACGTCACTGAAAAAATACCGCTTCCGGAAACACGCGTCATGCAGAGAGTGGTGGCCGCTGAAGTTGTGGGCAACCCGTCGTCATGAGGTCGATCTGGTACCTCCTAGGGATTGAGGTCGGTATCGAACATCAATACCCGATGCCGATACCGACCCCGAGAACACTTCGCCGCCCCACGAAGCCCTGTTTCAACGTGATGTCGACGCCCCGAAGTACGGTCGGGAGCCCCCCTCTCTACGGCGGTTCTGGATACCTTTGCGCCCCCTCATGCTCAATCGACACGTACTCCGCATCAAGGTGATGCAGGCGCTCTATGCC
>JBARYS010000640.1:0-1642 GCA_049648155.1 Catalinimonas sp.
TCGAAGCCCAGCGCGGCGAGGTCCGCGTCGGGGCGGGCGTCCAGTTCGTCCCACCGCGTCAGCCCGGCGTCGCGGAGGCGTTGCAGGCGGTTGCGCCCCAGGCCGGGCAGCAGCGTCAGGTCTGTCCCCCGTTGCAGCAGCGGCATGCAGGTGTAGCGGTAGGCGCACGAGAGGCAGTGGCGCGTCAGCACCGGCGGGTGCGCCTCGTCGAGTTGCCGGGCGCTGAGCAGGCGCAGTTGCAGCAGGTCGACGTAAGCTTGGTCGAGCAGGCCGTCGATCAGGCTTAGCTCGATCTCTTCGCGGCGGCCGTCGCCCATGATCAGGAAGGCGTGCGTCGGGGTGTGCTCTTGCTCGTCGGCCAGCATCCGGCTGTACCACCCCACCTGATAAAGGTTGCCCAGCGAGACGGTGGCCGCGCTCTTGATGTCGCCCACGCGGTAGACGTGCCCCAGCCGGTAGCCGGGTGCGGCGTCGGTGCGTTCCAGTAGATCGGCCACGCCGGTGCGGTGCCCGTCGTGAAACTGCGCCTGGAGGATGACCGGCTCACCGCGCCGCATGGCCTTCCGCGTGGCCTCGATGCGCTCGCCGACGCGCTTGCCGCTCACCACGTATGCATCCGGATAGATCCGTTCGATCACCTCCCGCTCGTAAGCCAGTCCCTCGCGCTGCATGGCCCGCAGCGACAGCGGCAGCGGGGCTTTCATCTCTTCGTGGGCGTGGTAGTTAAACCAGGCCTTGCGCGGGCAGTGCAGCAGCGCACCGAAGTGGTGTCCGTTGGTCGGTTTAGGCTCGGGGCGGAGGTGCACGGCGGTGGGTTTACGCTTCCTTAAAGATAGCCGTCACGGGAGATCAGCAGAGAGGTGTTCTTTGTCGGCGGTAAACCCTCGGCGTCGGGGTCGGTATCGCCATCGGTAGCGAAACAGGCACGTGATGCCGAGCAGGGCTTCGCTCAGTTTGCCCTACCGCGAGCGGTTCTCGAGCACCAGCGCAGGCACCCCGGCCTCCACCCAACGGTCGACGCGCCGCTCCCCGTCGTCTACCACCTCGAAGGCGAGCGAGCCGAGCAGCAGGTCCGTGTCGCCGTCGCCCTCCAGGTCGCCGGCGTCCAGCACGATCCAGCGGCCCGCTGCGGCTACCTCCGGCACCTCGCGAGCAACGAAGCTCCACCGGTCGGGGCGGCCGCTGCGGTTCTCCAGGTAGACGAACGAGCGCTCGGTGGTCTCGCTGAAGTCCGGAAAGAAGGAGATCACCGCCAGGTCGAGGTCACCGTCGCCGTCGTAGTCGGCGTGTGCGGCCCCGTAGGCCCCCGGCAGCGGCACGAAGAACGCCTCTTTGAAGTGGTTCTGCCCGTCGTTGCGGTAGAGGCGGACACCGTGGTAGGGCTTCAGCAGGGGCGGGTAGTCGGCGTTGTCGCCGGCGGCGTAGAGCAGGTCGAGGTCGCCGTCGCCGTCGTAGTCGCCCAGTTCGAACCAGGCCGAGCCCCACGACGGCGGAAAGCGCAGCAGTGCCTCCTCGCGGAATTGCCCCTCGCCCTCGTTGTAGTAGGCGTAGATGCCCTCGTCGCCCTGGCCGAAGAGCGCCACCACGTCCAGGCGGCCGTCGCCGTCGAGGTCGGTCGGGTAGGCGCGGAGCGCCCCCGGGC
>JBARYS010000641.1:0-16069 GCA_049648155.1 Catalinimonas sp.
TCCGAACAAGCGAAGGGAAAACTGGCCTATAGTGTGCCATTGTACTACCTGCGTCGCCGCTTCTGCTACGGTTGGATCGAACGGAATAATCGCAGGTAGATCTACCGGAAAGTATCCATGTGATTCACACAAATAGAGGCAGGTTCGCGCCTACCTTCACGAAGCTGCCCTAATCGATCAGCAGACGTAGTTGGCGTTCGACCTGGACGACTACACAAACAATGTTCTGTAACTAATATAGTTATGATAATAATTGCGAAGCGATATGCATTTACAGCGTTGGGTTTGAAAAGGGGAAAAGGGTGCGTTGCAAACCCCGTCGAGCGGTCCGAAAGTCCCATCGAATCCCATCTGTAGATCATCACACGCTTAGCTCAACTTTAGCCATTTTAGGAACGGGCAGGAATCCTTATCTACGCTTTATCAGGCGCTATCTTCGATTTATGAACTTCCTGTCTTTAAAGCGAAGTGGAGAGATTACTTCGGCGATTCCGTTCTGTTACATAGAAAGGGCATCGAAGGCTTTTCGAACGGCTAAAGTCGAGCTCAAGGGATCCGTAATCAGACTAAAGCGTTATTTCTGTGAATTAGGATCGACACTGATGGGAGGAGGAGGCCCCGGCGGCACCAGCAGACTAGAGTATCATCCTTCCGGATTGCTTCAAATCGGATCATTACGAAGAGAGATAATGTTTCATAAACATTTTATGTTATGAAAACTAAGGGGCTAAGCGTTTAATGTTCCAGACAGCTAAGTGGCGCGAGAAAAGGAATCGGTCGTGAAGCCGACTAGGGCGGCCCTGCCAGAATTCGAGCGAATGGGGGAGCAGCCGGAACCCTCCCCAGTGCGGCGGGCGGGGCACGGGCCGGCCTTCGTACTTCGCCGTGATCTCCTGCGCACGCTGTTCCAACACGCTACGGTCCGCGATCATCTCGCTCTGCGGAGAAGTCCAGGCGCCGATCCGGCTACCGCGCGGGCGGGAGGCGAAGTAGGCATCGGACTCTTCGGCGGGAACCTCGCTCACGCTGCCGTTCACGCGCACCTGTCGTTCCAGCTCCGGCCAAAAGAAGACCAGCGCCGCTTTTGGGTGGTTCAGCAGTTCACGCCCTTTCCGGCTCTGGTAGTTGGTGTAGAACGTGAAGCCGCCTTCCTGTACGCCTTTGAGCAGCACAATCCGGGCGGAGGGCTGCCCGGCGGCGTCGACGGTGGCCAGCGTCATGGCGGTGGGTTCGGGCACTTCGGCAGCGACGGCCTCCTGTAGCCACCGGTCGAATTGTTGCAGTGGGTCGTCGGCTAAGTCGGAACGTTCGAGTGCGCGCGACGTGTACTCTTTACGGATGGCGGCGATACGGTCGTTTTTCATGTGATGGTGTTATCTATTGGCCCCCACAGGACCGGGCGGGGTAAAAAATCGGTACCGCCCGCACGGGCCTGAACCTCCCGCACGTGTACCGGAAATCTTATGACGCAACCTACTCACGAATCCCTTCGCGGACACTTTCTGATCTCCGACCCCTTTATGTCGGACCCCAACTTCGAACGTACCATCGTGGTGCTGTGCGAGCACACGCCCGAGGGGGCATTCGGCCTGGTGCTGAACCGGTCCGCCGACATGAACCTCGACGGAATCTTCGGAGGGGAGCACGACTTCACCCCGGCCTTCATGGCGATGGCGCAACAACACGCGCTCTACGTGGGCGGACCCGTCGAGCACAACACGTTGCACTACCTCTACCGTCCGGTGGCCGGTGCGCCGGTGCCCGACAGCACCCGGCTGACCGACGGCCTATTTTGGGGCGGTGACTTCGCATCTGTCCGGCACCTGATTGCCACCGACGAACTGCCGCCGTCCGCGATCCGCCTGTTCGCCGGGTACGCCGGTTGGGGCGCCGGGCAACTGGAGAGGGAGCTGGCCGAACGGTCTTGGATCACCACGCCGCTACGGACGGAGTTCGTATTCAGAAGCGCCAACGAGGCCCTCTGGCGCGACGTGCTCCGCGACATGGGCGGGCGCTACCGCTCGCTGGCGAACTACCCGCGCGACCCGCGCCTGAACTGACGGGGCGGACACCGTGCCACCACCCGGCAAGCGTTTGATTTCGTGTATTTTTACTCCCCCTTTATCTAAACAGAGATTATGAGCGCGGAAGAGAAGCCCACCACGTCCCCCAATCACCCGCCGACGACCCCGCCGGAAGCATCCGACACCAAGCCGGAAGAGGCTAGGGAGATCACTCCGGAAGCGACTTCGACCACAGAAAGTGTCGACGACAGCGCACCGCAACCGGAAGCCACCCCAGCCGACGAAGCGAGCGCCCCGGCCCCGGAAGGAGCGGCGCGACCCAAAGCCCCTGAAGCCGCACAACTGCCCGCGCCGGAAACAACGGCGTCGGACGAAGGTGAAGTGCAGGAGCCGGACGACGACGGGGAAGAGGCCGCCGAGGTCGACTACAGCGACTTCACGCCCGCGCAGTTTCTGGCGCGCCTCAACGAACTAAGCGCCACCCCCAACGCCGCCGGCACCGTGTCGGCCCTGCGGGCGCTGCGCGAAGCTTTCCTCGATCAGCACGACGATGCCCGCCGCGAGGCGTTGGAGCGGTTCACCGCCGACGGGGGCGAGGAGGCCGACTTTGACTATCGCGACGAGACGCGCGATACGTTCGAGCACACCTACCGCGCGTTCCAGAAGGAGCGCCGGCAGCGCAAGCGTGACGAAGAGCAGCAGAAGGAAGAGAACCTTAAACACAAGCAGGCTGTGTTGGTCCGGATACGCGAGTTTTTGGACGGCGAGGAAGACAACACCTCTTTCAACAAGTTCAAGGCTTTTCAGGACGAGTGGCGCACCGTAGGTCCCGTGCCCGGTCCCGCCGCCGGCGAGCTTTACGCCAACTACAACGCCCTGCTCGACCGGTTCTACAACAACCGCAGCATCTACTTCGAGCTGAAGGAGTTGGACCGCCGTAAGAACCTGGCGGCCAAGGAAGCACTGGTGGCGCGGGCCGAGCAACTGCGCGAGGTAGAGTCGATCGGGGAGGCGATGCGCGAGCTGAACGAGCTCCACGAAGAGTACAAAACCATCGGCCCCGTGCCCCGCGAGGCGCAGGAGCCGATCTGGCAGCGCTTCAAAGAGGCCTCGGACCGCGTGCACGACCGCCGCCGTGAGCACGCCGAGACCGTACACAAGCAGCAGGAAGAGAACCTCGCCGTGAAGCGGGCGCTGGTGTCCGAGGCGGAAGGCTTCGCCGCGTTCGAGTCGGACCGCATCGACGACTGGAACGCCAAGACGCAGGAGTTGATGACCCTGCAAACCCGCTGGAAGGCCGTAGGTGGGATGCCACAGGAGCACGCGCGCGAAGTGTCGCAGGCGTTCTGGCAGACGTTCAAGATCTTCTTCCAACACAAGAGCCTCTTCTTCAAGGCGCTCGAAGAGGAGCGTGAGGAGAACCTGAAGCGCAAGACGGTGCTGCTGGAGCGCGCCGAAGCCATCAAAGACAACGAAAATCTGAAGGACACCGCCGAGGAGATGAAAGCCTTACAACGCGAGTGGCGCGAGATCGGCCCCCTGCCGCTCAAACAGCGCAAGGCCGTCAACAAGCGCTTCAAGCAGACGGTCGACGGCTTCTTCCGACGCCGCCGTGACCACTACCAGGCCGTGGAGACGGAGTTTCAGGAGAACCTGAAGAAGAAGGAAGCGCTCTGCGAAAGCTTGGAAGCACTGGCGAAGGACGGCAGCGCCACGACAGCCCGCCTGAGGGAGATTCAGGCCGCATACGGCGAGGTCGGCTTCGTGCCGCGCGACGCCATCGGGCGCATCGAACGGCGCTTCGCCGAAGGTGTGCGGGCCGCCGTCGACGCTTCGACCGAGATCCCCGAGGGGGAGAAGGCCCGCGTGGCCCTCGAAGCGGAGGTGGCCGGCCTCCGGAAGAGCGCCCCCCGGAACGATGGCCCACGCAGGGACGAGCGCCGGAGCAGTGGCCACCGAGCGAGGGAGGCCGGTGGTGCGTCGGGTGGGCGGCGGCAGTTGGAGCACCGCGAGCAGGCGATTCGCCGCGACATTCAGTCGCTGGAGAACGACATCAGCCTCTGGCGCAATAACCTGGAGTTCTTCGCCAATTCGAAGATGGCCGACCAACTGCGCGCAGAGTTCGGCACGAAAATAGAAGAAGCACAACGCGGCATCGCCCGCCTCAAAGAGCAGTTGAAGATCATCGACACGCTCGACGACGCGTCGTGGCGCTGCCGACCCCACCGCCGCCCGGGCACCCCCGGAACTCGTTTCGCGTTAGTAGAGGGTTGGTTATCTTCACGCTTTAAAGTACAAGTACTTGCGACCGCCGAAACGTCTGACCAGTTGTGTGGCCGTACTGACGATGAGTACCCTGCTCTCGGGGTGCTGGATCACTTTCCGCCCTGAACGCTGCAAGATTGAGGCTTGCAAGGTCCGGATGATCCACACCCACGAGGGGAAACCCTTCCGGGGCCGGCCGTGGTGGCATCCTAATCAAAATCCAAAAGTCGGGCAGGAGCACTCCGGCATCAAACACGACCGGGGTCCGCGCGGACAGTAGTCGCGCCGGCACCGTTGTTTCAACCTTTTTATGGAAGCAGAATCACAGAACATCATCCCGATCAACATCGAGGACGAGATGCGCGGTGCCTACATCGACTACTCGATGTCGGTGATCGTCTCGCGCGCGCTGCCCGACGTGCGCGACGGCCTCAAGCCGGTGCATCGCCGCGTGCTCTACGGTATGTACGAGCTGGGCGTAACCTACAACAAGTCGTACAAGAAGTCGGCGCGGATTGTCGGTGAGGTGCTCGGCAAGTACCACCCGCACGGCGACACGTCGGTCTACGACACGATGGTGCGCATGGCGCAGGAGTGGTCACTGCGCTACCCGTTGGTCGACGGCCAAGGCAACTTCGGCTCGCTCGACGGCGACTCGCCCGCCGCCATGCGCTATACCGAGGCGCGGCTGCGGCGCGTGGCCGACGAACTGCTCAGCGACATTCACAAGGAGACGGTCGACTTCCAGCCCAACTTCGACGACTCGCTGCAAGAGCCGCAGGTGCTGCCGGGCAAGCTGCCCAACCTGCTGGTGAACGGCGCGTCGGGCATCGCCGTGGGCATGGCCACCAACATGCCGCCCCACAACCTGACGGAGGTGGTCGACGGCATCGTGGCCTACATCGAGAACCGCGACATCACCATTCCCGAGCTGATGGAGCACATCACCGCGCCCGACTTCCCGACGGGCGGCACGATCTACGGCGTGCAGGGCGTCCGCTCGGCCTTCGAGACGGGCCGGGGCCGCGTGGTGATCCGCTCGAACGCGACGTTTGAGAACGCCAAGAAGGACGGCCGCCCGCAGATCGTCTTCACCGACATCCCCTTCATGGTCAACAAGGCCACGCTGGTGGAGAAGATCGCCCAACTGGTCAACGAGAAGCGCGTGGAGGGCATCACGGGCCTGCGCGACGAGTCGGACCGCCAGGGGCTGCGCATCGTGGTCGATCTGCGGCGCGACGCCATCCCGAACATCGTCCTGAACAACCTCTACAAGTACTCGGCGCTGCAGTCGTCGTTCGGCGTCAACAACGTCACGCTCGTCAAGGGGCGTCCGCGCACACTCAACCTGAAGGAGCTGATCCAGTACTTCGTCGAACACCGCCACGAGGTGGTGGTGCGCCGTACCCAGTACGAGCTGCGCGAAGCCGAAAAGCGGGCGCACGTGCTCGAAGGGCTCTTGAAGGCCCTCGATCACCTGGACGAAGTGATCTCGCTGATCCGCAGCGCGCGCGACCCCGAGATGGCTCGCAACGGCCTGATCGAACGGTTCGAGCTGTCGGAGATTCAGGCGCGGGCCATCCTCGACATGCGTCTGCAGCGCCTCACCGGCCTGGAGCGCGACAAGATTCAGCGCGAGTACGACGAGGTGCAGACGCAGATCACCGACCTCAAGGAGATTCTGGGCGACGAGTCGCGCCGGATGCAGATCATCACCGACGAGCTGCGCGAGATTCAGGAGCGCTACGGCGACGCCCGCCGCACGCAGATCGTCCACGCCGCCGACGAGATCTCGATCGAAGACATGATCGCCGACGAGGACATGGTGATCACGATCTCGCACCTTGGGTACATCAAGCGCACGCCGCTGGCCGAGTACCGCACGCAGGGGCGGGGAGGGGTCGGCTCGCGGGGCGTAGGCACCAAGACCGACGACTTCACCGAGCATCTCTTCGTGGCCTCGGCGCACAACTACCTGCTGATCTTCACCGAGGCGGGCCGGGTGTTCTGGGTGCGCGTCTACGAGGTGCCCGAGGGCAGCAAGACGGCGCAGGGGCGGGCCATCCAGAACCTGATCAACATTGAGCGCGACGACTGCGTGCGGGCGGTGTTGAACGTAAAAGACCTCTCTGATCCCGACTACCTCAACAATACGCACCTGTTCTTCTGCACGCAGCAGGGCATCATCAAGAAGACGGCCCTCGAAGCTTACTCGCGGCCCCGCCAGGCGGGCATCATCGCCATCTCGATCAACGAGGGCGACCGCCTGCTGGACGTCCAGCTCACCAACGGCGACAGCGAGGTGGTGATCGCCAAGCGGTCGGGACGGGCGGTGCGCTTCCACGAGACGCAGGTGCGGCCCATGGGGCGCGGCGCGGCGGGCGTGAAGGGCGTGACGCTCGAAGACGACAAGGACGAGGTGATCGGCATGGTCTGCCTGCACGACGACCAAGCGCAGCTACTGGTGGTGTCGGAAAACGGCTACGGCAAGCGCTCGACGCTCGATGAGTACCGCGTGACCAAACGGGGCGGCAAGGGTATCAAAACACTGCACCTGACGCCCCGCACGGGTGCACTGGTGGCGATCAAGGCCGTCGGCGAGGACGACGACCTGATGATCATCAACCGCTCGGGCATCCTGATCCGCCTGGCCGTGTCGGGGGTGCCCGTGATCGGCCGCGCCACGCAGGGCGTACGCCTCATCAAGGTGGCGGACCACGACCAGATTTCGACCGTCGAGAAGGTCGAGATCGACCCCGAGGTGGCCGACGAAGAGCTGGTCGAGGAGAAGCTACGGGAGGCCGTCGCCACGACGGGCGGCAACGAGGCCACGGAAGTGGACGTACCTAAAGAGGACGGCACGCCCGGCGACGCGGCGGCGGCCAACCTGAACGGCCAAGACACTGACTGAACACACTAACCATCCACACTTACCACGTACACATGAAGAAGCTTCCCCTCTTGTTCCTACTCGCCGGCCTCTGGTTGGCTACCGACGCGGTGGCGCAGAACTCGGCGGTGATGAATACCATTACGTACCTCGGCGACGGCAAGCTCGACAAGGCAAAAGAGAACATCGACAAGGCCGTCGAACACGAAAAGACCGGCCAGAAGGCTAAAACTTGGTTCTACCAGGGGCAGGTCTACCAGCAACTGGCCGGTTCGTTGCTGGATCAGTACAAAGAGCTTGGTGGAAACGACGCCGTCCTGGTGGCCTACGATGCTTACAAAAAAGCCATTGAACTCGACCAAGAGGGAGGCCGCTGGGCCAAGCAGTCGGAAGAGGCCCTCGGGCAGCTCTGGGGGGCGCTGGCAAACCAGTCCATTCTCCTTTACCAGGACAAGGACTACGACCAGGCGCTGAAGATGAGCGAACTGGCGATGGAGCTGAACCCGAAGGACACCACGCCGGTGATCTTGTCGGCCGCCTACGCCGAGGCGAACGAAGACTTCGACCGCGCCGAGCAGTACTATAAGCAACTGCTGACGATGGACTACGGCGACGAGGACACGTACCGCCGGCTGGCGTACTACGCCCAAAAGCGCGACGATACCGACCAGGCGCTCACGTACGTGCAGCAGGCCCGCGAGAAGTTTCCCGATAACAAAGACCTGATGCTCGAAGAGCTCAACCTTTACTTTAAGACCGGCCGCACCGACGAGGCCCGCGAGAAGCTGGAGCAAGCCGTGAAGATGGACCCCGGCAATTCGCTGCTGCACTTCAACTTGGGCGCACTCTACGACGAAGCCGCCTCCGCCGAGGGTATCACGCCCGAAGAGCAGATGTCGGCCCGTCAAAAGGCCATTGCTTCGTACGGCAGGGCGCTCGAAGCCGATCCCCAGAACTACGACGCCGCCTTTAACCTGGGGGCAGTCTACTACAACATGGGCGTAGAGGAGATCAAGACGACCAACAACATGGACCTGACTACCTACCGCAAGGAGGGCAAAGCCTACGAAGAGCGTGCGAAAGGCTACTTTGAAAAGGCCGCCGGGCCGTTCCAGACCGCCTACGCGATCAACCCGACGGACCCCAAGCTGCTCATGTCGATGCGCACGATGTACCAGCAGCTCGGCGAAAAGGAGAAAGCCAATAGATACGATAAAGAATACGAAACGGCGACGCAGTAACGTTGTTGAACTCATTATGTAAAGCCGATGCCCGCAAGGGTATCGGCTTTTTCACGTCCGCTCACCAGGCCATCCGCGACAGCAAGGTGCAGAACCATCGGATGCCGTTTGTGGATTACGTTGATTGGCCGCGCCACGACGAGCCTCCAAGCAAAGATCATGCTGCTGAAGGCCGGTCGGGGATCGGACAGTGACGCTGAAAAAGAGCGTGATCCACTTGCAATGGCCTGGCGCGGTGAAATAAATCGCTTTTGAGCGGAAAGGGGGTAATTCCTTTCTGTAGTTTATCATAATATAAATTATAGAACAAGAGCGGTTACTGTTTTCGAGGCTTCCTGATGACCTATCGCCGGCGGCGTCTATGTACGGAAAACAACGCATCCGCTCCGTCATGAAAAGCCTTACCTCCCTCGCCGTTCTGCTGCTCCTCTTGTCTCCCGCCGCGCACGCCGCCGAAGAGTCGGAGCCCAACGGCACCCTCGCGCAGGCTGATACCATCGCCGCAGACGTCGACGTGCAGGGCCGCGTCGGCTACACGAACGGTACGACGACCGACCCGTACGACTGGTTCCGCTCGCTGCCTAACGACGACGGCACCCTGGAACTCTTCGTGCAGACCACCAACACTAGCGGGGCTACGTCGTCCGACTTCTACGTCGACGTCTTCAACCGCAGCAGTGGACTCCTGTTCACCCGATCTCTCCTGAACACGGCGGTCAACACCCTGATCCGGGACACGATTCGCGTCTGGGGCTTGGCGCAGGACACCGTCTTCTTCCGCGTGCGCTCTTCGGGTAGCTACGACTACGCCCTGCGGTACCGAATGCTGTTGCCCCCCACCGCCGCTGATCCCGAGCCAAACGGAGCCCTCGCGGCGAGCGTCGTCGTGGAAGAGGGTGATCTCACCGAGGGCCGCATCGGCTACACGAACGGCACGACGACCGACCCGTACGACTGGTACGTCACGCTGCCCGACGACGACGGCACTCTGGAACTCTTCGTGCAGACCACCAACACGAGCAACCGAGACTGGTCGGACTTCTACGTCGACGTCTTCAACCGCAGCAGTGGACTCCTACTCACCCGGTCTCTCCTGAACACCGCCGTCGACACCACCATCCAGGACACAATTCGCGTGTGGGGCTTAGCGCGCGACACCATTTATTACCGCGTGCGCTCCTCGGGTAGCTACGGTTATTCGTTCCGGTACGTGACGCAGCCTTCGGCTGTCGACTCCGACCCTGAGCCGAACGGCACCCTTGAGGCCGCCGCTCAGATCAGTCCGACGATCTCCCAATCCGGCCGCATCGGCTACACGAACGGCACGACGACCGACCCGTACGACTGGTTCCGCTCGTTGCCTAACGACGACGGCACCCTGGAACTCTTCGTGCAGACCACCAACACGAGCAACCGAGACTGGTCGGACTTCTACGTCGACGTCTTCAACCGCAGCAGTGGACTCCTACTCACCCGGTCGCTCCTGAAAACCGCCGTCGACACCACCATCCAGGACACGATCCGCGTGTGGGGCTTAGCGCGCGACACCGTCTTTTTCCGCGTGCGTTCGTCGGGCAGCTACGATTACGCGCTCCGGTACGTGACCGTACCGCCTGCTGTCCCTACCGACCCTGAGCCCAACGGTAGTCGCCAGACGGCCGCCTCCCTCGCCCCGACGGCTTCGCAGGCTGGCCGCATCGGCTACACGAACGGCACGACGACCGACCCGTACGACTGGTTTGGGACACTCATGACCGACGCCGGAACGCTGCTGACCGTGATCGAAGCGACCAACACGAGCAACCGAGACTGGTCGGACTTCTACGTCGACGTCTTCAACCGCAGCGGTGGACTCCTACTCACTCGGTCTTACCTGAATACCGCCGTCGACACGACCTTTCGCGATACGCTGCGGATCGACGGGCTGGCGCAGGACTCAATCTTCTACCGCGTGCGCTCGTTGGGTAGCTACGCCTACGTGCTGAGCGATCAGGTGGATCGGGTGACTTCGGCCGAGCGTACGGACCCGGCCGCGCTGTTCCGCCTCTACCCGAACCCCACGCGAGACGTTGTCTACGTAGACCTCGCCCCGGATGCGCGTGGTGCCCGGCTGGAAGTGCGGGACGTCACCGGCCGGACGGTCACCACGTTGACCCCGACGGCTTCCGGCCCCGTGCGGCTCGACGTGCAAGGGCTCGCCCCCGGCGTCTACTGGGTACGTATGACCACCCCGGCGGGCGAGACGTACGGGCGGCGGCTGGTGCGGCGTTAACCATCCGGATGCAGGATGACGTGCCCCCGGCCGAGGGTAATCTCCCGCCGCACTTCGAGCTTCTTGAGAAGCCGCGACACGACTTCGCGCGACGTGTTCAGGTCGTCGGCGATCTGCTGGTGCGTCAGCGGCAGCGTGCGGGTGTCGAGCGAGGCGGCGCGGCGCGTCAGGTAGTACAGCAGGCGCTCGTCCATCTGCTTGAACGCCACCGCGTCGATCATGTCCAACAGCTCTTCGAAGCGCGCCCGGTACGTTGCCACCACAAAGGGATTCCACGTTGGGAAGCGCCGCATCATCTCGGCCATGCGCTCGGTCGGCACGGCCAGCAGCTCGGTGGGTGCTTCGGTGACGGCCATCACGCGGCTCCGTTCGTGGCGCACGGCGCACATCAGCGTCAGCGCACACGCGCCGCCCGGCGGCAGGTCGTACATGAAGAACTGCGCGCCGTCGTCGCCGGTGCGGTAGAGCTTCACCCGCCCGCCGAGCACCAGCGTGACCGCCGTGATCTCCTGCCCCGGCTGCAGCATCACGACGTCGGACGGGACGGTCCGCCACGATCCCCACTCCACCAGATACGTCCGGAGGGCCGGTTCAAACTGCGGATAATACGCTTCCAGTTGCGCTAAGAGGGCTTCTTTCGTCGGCACCTATGGTGTGGTTGGGGTCTGACTTAAAGTAATTCTTGAAGCAGCACGAAGCCGCCCATCACCAGCACGAACCAGCCGAACGCCCGCCGCAGCCGCGCGCCGTCGACGTACCGGGTCAGATACATGCCGATAAGAATGCCCAACACCGACAGCGCCGTGAAGGTTACGAGCAGCGGCCAGTCGGGCGTGTGGTGTTGCAGGTCGCCGGCGAAGCCCAGCAACGCACCGGCGGCGATGATCCAGAGCGAGGTCCCCACGGCGACCCGCATGGGCAGCCGACAGAGCGAGACGAGCGCCGGAATGATCAGGAAGCCCCCTCCCACCCCCACCAGCCCGGTCGTGGTGCCCACCAACCCACCAACCCCGAGCGAGCGCGCGCGCATCCGGAACGCTCCGGGGGGGCGGCAGACGGTTACGGTGGTCTTGGCACCGCCGCCGCGCAGCATCGAGAGCGCCGCCGTGACCATCAACAGCGCGAAGGCCACCATCAACAGGGCGTCACGGCTGACGGTCGCCCCCCCCACGGCGAAGAGCGTCTCGGGCACGGCGGGTAACACCCAGCGTCGCACGACGTAGACCGCCACTACCGAGGCCACCCCGAACGTGAGCGCCGTGCGGCCCGCCACCAGCCCCCGGCGCGCGTAGCTCACGCCGCCCCAGAGGCTCGTCACGCCTACGATGAACAGCGACGCCCCGGTGGCCGCTACGGGGGGCATCCCCATCAGGTAAACCAGCACCGGGACGGCCAGAATCGAGCCGCCGCCGCCGATCAGGCCCAACGTGATGCCGATCAGCACGGCCGCCGCATAGCCAAGTATCTCCATTTCACAAAGGTGACCCGCACCCGGGGCAGGCTCCGTGACTTGAGTCACAGTCGGGTCGTGAAATGCGGTGCAACTTCGCAGCATGATGAACGAAAATACCCTCTGGGAGGCGATCACGGGGCCGTGGCCCTGGTACGTCGCCGGGCCACTGATCGGCCTGATGGTGCCCGCGCTGCTGCTGATCGGCAACAAGGCGCTCGGCATCTCGTCGTCGCTGCGGCACGTCTGCGCGGCCTGTGTCCCCGCCGGCATCCCCTTCTTTAAATACGACTGGCGCGCGCACCGCTGGAATCTGCTCTTCGTGGCGGGGGTATTCGTGGGCGGCTTTGTGGCGGGCAATCTGCTCGCCGACCCGGCCCCGTTCGAGCTCAGCGCCGCTACCGAGGCCGACCTGCGGGCGCTGGGTGTGCGCGACTTTTCGGCCTTACTGCCCGCCGACGTATTCGGTTGGGAGGGGCTCTTCTCGGCGCGCGGGCTGGTGCTCTACGTGCTGGGGGGCTTTCTGGTCGGCTTCGGCACGCGCTGGGCGGGTGGATGCACGTCGGGCCACGCCATTATGGGCCTCAGCAACCTGCAGTGGCCGTCGCTGGTGGCCACGGTGGCCTTCTTCGCCGGTGGGCTGCTCATGACGCACGCCGTCTTTCCTTACCTTCTTCCCTGGCTACTCCGATGAAACAAGAAACCCTTACCCCGCCCCGTCCGCGCGCCGACGCCACGGAGACCCCTACCGTCCGTCCACGTCCGTCTGTGGGCATCTTTCTTCTCTACGGGCTGCTGGGCATCGCCTTCGGGGTGATCCTGATGAAAGCCGAGGTGGTGTCGTGGCTGCGCATTCAGGAGATGTTCCGCTTTCAGTCGTTCCACATGTACGGCGTGATCGGCTCGGCCATTCTCGTGGGGGCGCTCTCCCTGCAAGGGCTCAGGCGCTTCGGCGGCCGGACGATCACCGGCGAGCGGGTCGTCCCTCCGCCGCCCAAACAATTCCACCGGGGGCAGCTATACGGCGGGCTCTTGTTCGGCTTCGGCTGGGCGCTGACCGGCGCTTGTCCGGGTCCACTCTTCGCGCTGGTCGGCGGCGGCTTCGGCGTGATGGCGGTGTCGCTCCTGGCCGCCGTGGTCGGCACCTGGACCTACGGCCGGCTGCGCGAGCGCCTGCCGCACTGAGTGCTGTGTTTAAGGCGAGAATGATGGACGACACAAAGCATCTTTCACCCCGACACGGTACTAAGTCGTGTTGACATATAGAATGATTTCGCGCGTCTTTTTACATGTAGTCGAGTCGCTTGAGACGGGCGATTGCGGGGCCGCCTAGGCCGCGCATCGGCTAACGAAAGCGGTGCAGCATACGGGCAAAAACGCCGAAAGCATCAGCAGGCTATAGGTCAACACGACATAAGCACTCGCCTGATATCTTCGTAACATTTCTAAAACCCACCTACCCATGAACATCCACCAGTTTTACGACCAAGGGCTGGCGCACGGCTCGTACGCCATCGTCAGCCAAGGAGAGATGGCCGTGGTCGACCCCGGGCGCGACCCGCAGCCCTACCTCGACTGGGCCGCCGAACACGGAGCGACGCTCCGGGCGATTTTCGAAACCCACCCCCACGCCGACTTCGTGAGCGCCCACCGGGAGCTGGCCGACCGCACCGGGGCGACCATCTACGTGAGTGGCCTCGTGCAGGCCGACTACCCACACGAGGCGTTCGACGAGGGCACGACCGTGCGGCTGGGGGCCTGCACGTTCGAGGCGATCAACACGCCGGGCCACTCGCCCGACAGCATTACGGTGCTGCTGCGCGACGCCGACGGCAAGCAGCGGGCGGCCTTCACGGGCGATACGCTCTTCGTGGGCGACGTGGGGAGGCCCGACCTGCGCGAGGCCGCCGGAGCCGTGCACGCCCAGCGGGTTGAACTGGCCAAGCAGATGTTCCACACCGTACGGCACAAGCTGATGCCGCTCGACGACGAGGTGACCGTCTACCCTGCCCACGGTCCCGGTTCGCTCTGCGGAAAGGCACTGGGCAGTGAGCTGACCAGCACCATGGGCCGTGAAAAAGCCCGGAACTACGCCTTCCAGATCGACAACGAAGACCAGTTCGTCGCCACGCTTTTGGCCGACCAGCCCTTCATTCCGAAGTACTTTCCCTACGACGTGGGCCTAAACAAACGGGGGGCGGCGGCACTGGCCGAAGGGCTGGCGGCCGTGCCCCGACACGGAGCCGGCACACCCGTGCCCGGGGGGACGCTGGTGATCGACGCCCGCCCGGCGAGCGACTTCAAGCGGGGCCACCTGCCGGGGGCAGTCAACCTGCAGGACGGCGGTAAGTTCGAGACGTGGCTGGGCAGCATCGTGCACCCCGGCGAGCGCTTCTTCTTGATCGCCGCCGACGAAGCCGCGCGCGAAGCTTTGATCCGTAAGGCCGCTAAGATCGGCTACGAACCGATGATCGCCGGAGCCTGGGCGGGGGCACCTGCTGCTGCGCGTTCGATTACCGCACCGGAGCTAAACGTAGGAGCTTTTGCCGACCGGACCACCGACTACACCATCGTCGACATCCGCAATGCGGGTGAGGTGGCCGACGGCCCTCTTTTCGAAGGGAGTCTGGCGATTCCCCTCCATCAGCTCCGCGAGCGCGCCGGCGAAGTGCCGACCGACAAGCCGGTGGTGGTACACTGCGCGGCGGGCTACCGTTCGGCGGCGGGCAGCAGCATCCTGGCGGGCGCGCTGCCGGACACCGACGTGTACGACCTCGGCGAAGCGGTCAAAGATTTCCAGCCGGCGTAGTTCGCCGGTGAAAACCGGGACGGCGATCCGGAAGTATTCGTCATCAGGACTTACCACGCCGCAATACAATCCTTGCAAGTGAAACCCTCCAAAAGGGTCGAATTTTTCTTTTCAGCGCTTTTGGAGGGTCTTTCGTAGTCGATTGCTAGGCCTTCAGTCGCGCGTCGAACCGGTAAGGCAACACGCTGACGATACGCGTCCGAGCGTGGTCGGGGTGCTGTGGGTTAAGCAGAACGTTGTGTTCAAGTGGCGAGTGTACCGACGGCACCCGCCGCAGGTACGTACGTTCGGAAGCGACCCAGGCTTCGGTCAGATCGGCGAGTGCATCCGGATAAGGTAGGTGGTTCCAGTCGGGTGGGATGTCGGCGAGGTCCACTTCGTCGATCTCGCCGGGGTCGGGTACCTCCAGCACCAAGATGGCGTAATTCACCGGCAGCCGCCGCGTGTTGGCGAGCACTTCGAGAATCGCCAGTGAGGCCGACTCAGAGGTGTAGAGAATGCGGGTGCCTTGGCGGTGCCAGCGGCCGCCGAAGTAGAGGCAGCCCGTGCCCTGCAGGTCGCGCACGTAGGCGGTCTTTGCCAGACGGTAGAGGCGCACGGCAGCGTTTGTCTAGAATTCTAGATGAACTCTTAGAGCTTGTCTAAGAGGTAGATTTCGTGAATCAAAATATAGATTTTTGCATCAGACGCAGTAATTTTCTAAGTTGATAGCACGGGGCCGCCCGCGCGGCGCTATCGATGAGAAAAATTGTGAAGTATGATGCAAAAAGATAATTATGAGGCGCGGGGGCCGCCCCGCAGAAGATACTTTTTAGACAAGCTCTTAAGAGAAGATGCCCCACTGGATACGCCCCAGCAGGTTGCGGACCTCCTCACGGCCGATGGTCGAATCGAGCAGCACGAGGGGTTCACGTCCGCCGAGCGCGGTGTTGGCCTCGCGCAGCCACGCCCGGAGGTCCTCAGGCACCTCGAACACCTCTAGCCCCAGCGCCAGCACGCGCGCTACTTCCCAGGCCCGCTCGGCCTCGTCGCGGTTCAGAGCACCCCCGGCCTGAAAACGGCGCAACAGCGTGCTCTCCGACACACCCAGTAAACGACTCAGTTCGCGGTTCGACAGG
>JBARYS010000642.1:0-2144 GCA_049648155.1 Catalinimonas sp.
CTACTGCTCTGCTCGCTGGTGCTGGCCCCGGTGACCATCAGTCCGCCCGCCCTGGCCGCCAAGAACCCGCTGATCATCATCGACAAGAAGACGATCAAAGAGAAAGCCAAGGGCAACGTCAAGAACCTCATCAAGCTGCTCTGGAAGCAGTACAAGTTGGAACAGGACCGGCGGACGCGACGGCGCTACGCCGGCATCAACTCCCTGCAAGACTTTGTCGACCGGTACCAGCGGCTCGGTGGTCGCGTGCGTCGCACGAAGCTGGCCGCCGTTCAGGACGTTAGGGCCCTGGTCACCTCCCTGAGCGGCGACTGGGATCAGCTCCTCGGCAACGGAAACTTCCCCGCCGACCTGGATTTGGCGCTGCACGGCTGGGGTAGTAAGCCCGGCCGCGCCCGGCGCATTCATCGCCTGCTTCACGTGATGGATCTGGGTGGTCCGGCATCCGGTGGTCCGGCTCCGACTGATCCGGCAGCCCTACGACAGCGCCGCCGACAGGTCGGCAAGGCGCGCTGGGCCTTCGTGGCCGCCGCCGATCAGCGCAAGCTTCAGGTGGCCGGGGCGTTCAAAGAGCTCTCTACCCAACTGAAAGAGCGGGCCGAAGAGGTCAACCAGATGGTCACCGACGATGGGCGCTACGCCATGACCGCCGCCGAGCGCATCGACCTGATGAAGCTTGCCGAGCAGTACCTGGCTCAGAGCCACGAAGTTTCCGTGCGCTCCGACGCGTTGATGAAAGAGGTCGGCAACGACCCGCGCAACCCGGCGCACCGAGCCGGCGTTGTGCGTCATCGTCGGCAGATGCTCCGACTCATGATTCAGTAAAACTACTTTTCCCATGTTCCGACGCGCTCGCTTTGCTCACCTTCTTTTCCTGGCCCTGGCCGCCGCCTGCGGACCTGACGATCCGGTAGATCCCAACGAAAACCCCGACGCGCTTCCGCTGCGGCTGGGTGATCAGGAGTGGCGTTTGACGTCGCTTACCTCAGACCAGCCCCGCGCCTTCGGCGGCGGTGTCTCCTCGACCGACTGGCTCGCCAACCTGGACCCATGCTACCGCGACAACCGCATCGACTTTGACGCCCAGATCGCCGAAGTGCGCCTCGGTACGCTCTACCTGGAGGCGGGACCTCTCCGCTGTGATCCCAGCGACCCTCAACGTGACGACGAGATGGACTGGCGTCTTCCCGATGGCGACAGCCTGATCGTCGTCGAGCGGGTTGCCCTCTTTCCGCAGCCCCATTACTTCGGGTACCTCGTCGAAGGACGAAACGGCGTTGAACACGTCGAGAACTGGCGCATCCTCAAACTGACCCCAGATTCGCTCGTCGTCACCTACCCCGTGATGCCGGCCGACGACAGCGTCACGTACCAGCTTACTGCACGGCTGGCCAGGTAGCGCTTCCACCTGTCTCCCCCTTGCCCATGGCCTCGACCACCGTTCAAGAACAAGACGCCTCCGCGCTGCTGCTGGCAGCGGTAGCCTTACTGCTGTTTGGAGATTGCTACTCCATTATCACTCCTCCGGACAAACTTCCGGTCGCCATCGTCGAGATGCTGCCCCGGTTGCGTCTGTTCGGGATGATCTTGCGGGTGCTGACCCTCTCGGGCCTGGCCGCTTCGATGCTCTTCAAGAAGTCGATCGGTGGGCTGCGTCCCCTGCCCTGGGCGGCGCGTATCGTCTGCTGGCTCATTGCGCTGGCCTGCGCCTTTGTCTTCGTGCGCGTACACGTGTTGCCACGTCCGTGGGTCGTTTACGCTTATCCCGTTTCGCTGCTGGCGGCGCTGCTCGCCTTTGCCGCCACCGTCGTGCGGGCGGGCGGGCCGCTCATGAAGCAGTTTCTCTTGCGCCCTGAGTCACGCCGCATCTCCTCGCCGTTGGGCTTTTCGCTGCGCACCCGGGGCGGCTGGTTCAACGTGCCCAATCCCTTCCGTGGGTGGCTCATCACCGGCGGGGCCGGGGCCGGCAAGTCCGAGAGTGTGATCACGCCGACGATCTACCAGGCCATTGAGAAGCAGTACAGCGGCGTGCTCTACGACTTCAAGTTTCCCGAACTCACCCACCACGCCTACGCGGCCTACGTCCGCTCCGGCGGCGAGCACCTACGCTTCCGGGTGCTCAACTTCGTCGACCTCGAACGTAC
>JBARYS010000643.1:0-9813 GCA_049648155.1 Catalinimonas sp.
GTGGTCACCGGCCGAGCGCGAAAAAGCTGTCCAGAGCGGGATGCTCAGTCCCTTCATTCCCTTCGAGCAGTTCCAGGCGGAACTATTAAAAGCTTCTGCCCTTCTGACCGTCATCAGCTTCGCTCCGGAGGTTGCCCTACTTATGCAGACCAACTTTCCGAGCAAAATCATCACTTACCTGAGCTTTGACAAGCCGCTGATCGTGTGGGCACCACCCCATTCGACGGCAGCTAAATTTATACGAAAGTATGACTGCGGCCTACTGATCGACGACCCCGATCCGGAACGGTTCTGGGAGCGAGTACGCACTTTTGCCGCCTCTCCGGAGGAGCAACAACGATACCGGCAGAACGCGGTCCGGGTGCGCGACGAAGTACTACGGCCCGATGCACTCCAACGCAGGTTTGTCGCCTTGGTGCGGTCTTGTGTGGAGGGTCGCGCCGTCGACACCCACTAAATCACCATCGGCTGAAACCGATGGATTGAATTTTAACTAAAGTCGACTGGATAAATCCTGTTGACAGAATACGTAAGATTGCACTGGATACAAGCGTCAAACCCAACTTCGAACTATCCTGCTGCATAATATCGAACCGAAGTACTTGTCCGACGCCGGGCGGGCGATGGGTTTCCCCCTGAGTGATACACTAAAAAATCCATCAATATTCTTTGCAGTCATTTAGGCGTATTTACGCTACGAAAAACACCGAAGAAACATCTGGCCGGTTGAGCATGTCTGATCGCCCCATCCGCATCCTGTTTGTATCGTCCCTCCCTCCCGTGCCGACTTGGGGGACATCCATGACGTACTTCCGCCACTTCTGCGAGCGGCCTGATTTTGAGGTACGCGTCGTTACCGACCACTCCGACATCAACCGGTACGATGTTCCCTACCGGTACCGCTACGTTGAGCGTGACGCTACCTGGAGGCGCCTGACCCGCACCCGGCTTTCCACGTGGTTTCATTCGTGGCCGCTGCTGGTGCCGTCGCGGCGCCTCACTCAGATCGCGCTTGACGAAGGCCGGACGTTTAAGCCGGACGTGGTGATGACGGTGGGAGGAAGTTGGTTCTGGACTGTCCCCGTGGCGCGGGCCGTGGCGCGTAAGCTGAACGTGCCGCTGGTGGGCAGCTTCAACGACTGGTGGTCGTACAATGTCATCTACGCGAAGTCACTAAAGCCTCTACTCGATCGCCGTTTTCGCGCCTTCTACCGTGACTGCGACTTAGCCCTCTGCACGTCGGAAGGAATGCGTGCGGCACTAGGGCCCCACCCTAACGCCGCACTCTTCTACCCTACCGGCGCTCCCATGCCGGCCGTCGTTCCGCCGCCCCGGGCGGTATCGTCTCCGTTCCGATTAGTCTTCGGCGGTAACCTGGGCGAGTGGTACGGCCGGATGTTGGAAGCCATCGCCACGGCCGCCGATGGTGACGACGGGCTACGCTTCGACTTCTACGGCGGTAACCCCAGCTGGAGTGAAGCCTTTGCCGCCCGCCTGAGGCAGTTGGGTGCTTACCACGGGCAAGTGCCCTTCGAGACACTGCGCGAGAAGATGGAAGAGGCCGACGCCCTGCTGCTTTTCATGGGCTTTGACCCGGCGGCGCGACAGGTGGAGAGCACCAGTTTCAAGACGAAGTTTTTGGATTACCTCACCTTCCGACGCCCCATCTTGCTCTGGGGCCCGGAGTACTGCTCGGCCGTGCAAGTAGCCCGCCGGTACGACTCAGCGGAGATTTGTACCTCGCCCGATCCGAGCGACTTTCTGAAGACCATCCAGCGCCTGCGAGATGATCCGGACCGCCGCCGGGAATTGGTCGAAAATGCGCAGCGGATGTACCACGCTGACTTCCATCCGGACAAAATTCATCAGGTTCTGGTGGATAACATAGCGAGACTGATCGGAAAACCCCGATCAGTCACAAGCACCCTCAAAGCATGAACATACTGGTAACCGGTGGAACTGGGTTCATAGGAACTCAACTGGTCGACGAGCTCTTGAGAGAGGGGCACTCGGTACGTCTGATTGGTCGAAGGCAGCGCACGGACCTAAAGCCTACCTGGCGAGACGAGGTGGATTACGTTCAGGCTAACTTCTTCGGAGAGACTAATTTCGAGGCGTGCACCAAGGGTATCGACGTTGTGTACCACCTGCTGTGGACCAGCCTGCCCAGAAGCTCACCTGAATTTAGTGTCCATTATCTCGAGGCCAACGTCGGCTATTCTCTACGACTGCTGGACGCTTGTGTGGCTAATAAAGTAAAGAAGGTGGTTTTCACCTCGTCGGGGGGGACGGTCTACGGCATCACGGATCACTATCCGATCAAGGAAGAGGCTGCACTACAGCCCATCACCAACTACGGCATCACGAAGGTGACTTTTGAGCAGTACCTGGCGCTGTACCACTATCAGTACGGCATTGATTACGCCGTCGCCAGAATTGCCAACGCCTACGGAGAGCACCAAAACCCCTTTAAGAAACAGGGGGTCGTCGCCGCGTGGCTCTACAGCATCATCAACGAAGAACCTATAGAAGTTTGGGGCGACGGTTCGGTGGTGAGGGACTATCTCTACAACCAAGACTTGACGGAAGCGCTCATCAAGATGGCCGCCACGGGACTGCCGGAGAAGGTATTCAACGTGGGGTCGGGGGTGGGCCTTTCGCTCAATCAGGTGCTGGATACCCTGCGCAAGGTCACGGACGCCACGCCTGAGGTCCGCTATCTTCGCCAACACAAAGACGACGTACCCTTCAACATCCTCGAAATACAGCGCCTGAGCGACACGCTGGACTGGCAGCCCCGGACCTCATTTGAGCAGGGCATTCGGTTCATGTACGATGCTTTTAAGACGAGGTACGCTCGCTCTACAAACGATCTTTCATGAAAGTAGCCTTTGTCTCCTCCCTAGCTTCTCGTTGGGGCGGCAGCGAACTGTTCTGGTACAGAACCGCACGACTCGCCTTGCAGGAAGGGCACTCGGTACTGTTGTCTTTGTACGAACAGAAGCAGTATCACCCCAAAGTCGAGGAGCTTCGGAAGCAGGGGGCGGAGCTTCACGCCCGACACAACGACACTCTATACGTACAAGCGCCGTTTGCCGTCAGAAAGTGGCGCAACGCTCAGTCTCGACTCGTAGACCGCCGGCCCTTTGAGCCGCTCGAAGCGTTCGATCCCGACGTGGTCTGCGTGAGTCTGGCGAACACCTTCGACTTTGTGTATGACTCAAAACTCCGCGCGTTTCTCAGTCAGTATCAAGGCAAAGTCATCTTGCAGTCTAACTTCAACGCAGAGCACGCTCCGCTACCGCCCTCTTTGCTGCCGCCCGCCGGAGCAATCATGCAGAAAGCGTCGGCCTGTGTGTTTGCTTCTTACCGCAATCTCCAGGTAGCTCAACACCAAGCGGCTCTGCGGTTGCCGGAGGACCGCGTGCACGTGCTTCGTGCGCCGGTGGACGTGCAAGTCGCTGACTACGTACCGACGACCGGCAACGACGAGGTGAGCTTCTGTAGCATGGCCCGGTTCGAGGTGGGCCTGAAAGGCCAGGACTTGCTGTTGCAAGCGCTGGCCGATGATCGCTGGAAAGCACGAAGCTGGAAGCTGAACTTCTACGGAGAGGGGGAGGATCAAGCCTATATAGAGCGGCTGGCGACCTTCTACGGGATCGGTGACCGAGTGCATTTCCACGGTTACGTGTCGGACCTAATCGAAGTGTGGGGACAAAACGACATCTTGCTGATGCCTTCCTTCGCGGAAGGGACCCCCATCGTGCTGATGATCGCCATGCTCTGCGGCCGCCCCGCCGTGGTCACCGACGTGGCGGGCAACGCTGAGGTGTTGGCAGACGACCGCACCGGGTTCGTGGCCGAAGCCCCCACCGCTGCGCTGTTCGACCGCGCCCTGGAGCGCGCCTGGCAGGCCAGAGACCGCTGGGAAGAGATGGGCAAGCGCGCGCGTGAGACCGCCCTATCCTCGTTCGACCCTCACCCGGAGCGTACGCTTCTGGACCTGATGACCAGCGTTTAGGGTGGCCGGTCTAGACGTAACCACCATCAGGTGCGGTCGGATTCAAGCTTCGTCTGCACGGCCTGTATCTATTCAACCGTAACCTTCTCTGAAAATGTCTTGTTGAACTTACTGAGTTCAACGATCACGTGCGTGATCTGGTCGTCGACCAACTCGCCGCGCTGTTTTTTCAGCGTAACGGTCTGATGATAGAGTTCACCCCGGTAGGTAGGGGCGGCCGGCAGTGAGATGACGTAGATCGGCGTCAGATCGTTGAAGCGGTACCGGCCGCGCTGCACCAGCGCGTTGAATCGATGAAACGCGTAGAACTTGGCGCGTTGGATGAACTGCGGAAAGGCAGAGAGCTGCATCTCGACGATGAAGCTGCGCCCGCGCCGCCCTCGGGGCCCAGGTCGATGAGCTGGTCGCAGACCTTGATCACGTCCAGGTTGTGTTCGATGATCAGCACGGTGCTCGAATCGTTGAAGAAAACAACGAGAATGGTTACGACAGCGTCGCGCGTACCGCCCGCACCCGTTCGGTATTCACGTTCAGCACTTCGGCGATCTGCTGGTCCGTCAGGGTTTTTATACGAACCATGCGAGCGATAGCTTCCTCACGGACTTCCTGCGCGACCTCTTCGCGGACTTCCTGCGCGACCTCTTCGCGGACTTCGGCGCGAATGGCTTCGCGGTCCGAAACGTTGCCGGCAATCGTCATTTCGTACTGCATCCGCTGCTCGGGCGTCAGGTTGGCCGAGTCGAGTTCGCGCAGTGCTTCGGCTAGCCACGCCTCGTCGAAGAACCCCGGGCGCTGAGCGGGGCGGTTGGTCTGATGCGTCGTTTTCATGGTGAAAAGCAGTTTGTCTAAGTCATTGTCTACCTCCGAAAACGCCTTGTTGAACTTGTCGAGTTCAACGACTACGTGCGTAATCTGATCGTCGACTAACTCCCCGCGCTGGTTCTGTAGCGTAACGATCTGGTGGTAGAGTTGGGTTGGGTACGTCTGGCCGGCCAGCAGCGAGACGGCGTAGATCGGCGTCAGGTCGTCGAAGCGGTACTCCCCCCGGCGCACCAGCGTGTTGAACTTGTGGAAAGCATAAAACTTGGCCCGCTGGATGAAGTGGCGCGGCTGGGTAAGCTGCATCTCGACGATGAAGGTGCGCCCCCGCTCGTCCTGGCAGACGATGTCGAACAGGCCGCCGCGCCCTTCTGGGGTGAGTGCGCTTACTTCGTTGCGGCCAAAAGTAACGCGCTCGATGGGGGTCTGTGAAGCAATCAGAGCCTGGAGGGCCCGCCGCAAGAATTCAGTCTGATGCTGGTTGCCGAACGTCCTCTTAAAGCCGAAGTCCGACAGCATCGAAAGGTAGCGGCGCGACTCGTTCATTCGGCAAGGTAGCCGATGAGGGACTACACCTCCATCCCCAGCTCCTCCTTCAGGAACCGCCCGGTGTGGCTCTCTTCGCACAGTGCGACCTCCTCGGGCGTACCTGCGCCGACGATGCGCCCGCCGCCCTCGGGGCCCAGGTCGATGAGGTGGTCGCAGACCTTGATCACGTCCAGATGGCAAGTCTATCTTGCGCAGGCATGGACCCAATTACCCCGCTACCGCTCGCTACGGACGTAGAGACCAAGGCCGTTTTGAAGCAAGCCGCTGTTGCCCACCGGTACCTGGCGGAGTTAAAAGGTATCGTCGGCACGATTCCGAACGCAAACATCCTGATCAGTACGCTCACGTTGCAGGAAGCAAAGGATAGTTCGGCAGTAGAAAACATCATTACCACGCACGACGAACTCTTCAGAGCTGCTTTACTGACCGACTACGCCGTTTCGGCTACAACGAAGGAGGTGCAGCGCTACGCGAACGCACTGCGGAGCGGCTTTGCCGAAGTGCAGAAACACAAGCTCCTGACGCTAGGGGACATCTTGTCGATTCAGCAAGAATTAGAACAGAACGACGCAGGCATTCGCAAGCTGCCGGGCACGACGCTCACGAACCAGCAGACAGGCGAGACGGTCTACACCCCGCCGCAGCACTACAGTGAACTTCTATCGCTGATGCAAAACCTCGTCGATTACATCAACGACGACACTCTCAGCGACGCCGATCCGCTGGTCAAGATGGCCGTCATCCACCATCAATTCGAAAGCATTCACCCGTTTTACGACGGTAATGGGCGTACGGGCCGCATCATCAACATACTCTATCTTGTCGCTAAAGACTTGCTGAATCTACCCGTTTTGTACCTGAGCCGCTACGTCGTCGAACAAAAGCCCGATTACTACCGGCTACTACAGTCAGTCAGGGAAACGGGGGAGTGGGAAGCATGGCTGCTCTTTATGCTGCGGGGCGTGGAAGTAACCGCTCAGCAGACCATCCACCTCGTGCGCGAAATCAGGGGGCTGATGACTTTGTATAAAAACCGCATTCGCACCGAGCTACCGAAAATCTACAGCCAGGACCTACTGAACAATCTATTTCGCCACCCCTACACGAAAATCGACGTCGTGGCGAACGATCTACAGGTCTCTCGTCCCACAGCCACCCGCTACCTAAAGGACCTGGTCGCGCTGCGGCTGCTCAGTGAGCAAAAAGTAGGCAGAAGCAACTACTACATCAATGAGCCGCTGTTGACGCTCTTCCTCAACGTGAAAGAGGTTTTTAAACAACCACGAGACGTCAACTGAGAAAAGGGGACGTCTTTCTCAACACGTCCTGATACGCACAAAGAAAAGCCGACATTTCCTTACACGTAGCGCGAGGCCTGTAAAGAAAAGTTAGTTTTTCTTTACATGTTATTCTTATAGATCAATTAAATCTATAGAATAATATATACGCTCTACATCTCCATCCCCAGCTCCTCCTTCAGGAACCGCCCGGTGTGGCTCTCTTCGCACAGTGCGACCTCCTCGGGCATACCTTCACCGACGATGCGCCCGCCGCCCGCGCCGCCCTCGGGGCCCAGGTCGATGAGGTGATCGCAGACCTTGATCACGTCCAGGTTGTGTTCGATGATCAGCACCGTGTTGCCCCGATCGGTGAGCTTGTTGAGGACGTTCAGCAGGTGCTGGATGTCGGAGAAGTGCAGCCCCGTGGTGGGCTCGTCGAGGATGTAGAGCGTCTGGCCCGTATCGCGACGCGAGAGCTCAGTGGCCAGCTTGACGCGCTGCGCCTCGCCGCCCGAGAGCGTGGTGGCGTGCTGCCCGAGCGTGATGTAGCCTAGCCCGACGTCGGCCAGCGTCTGCACCTTCCGTAGGATCTTGGGTTGGTTCTCGAAGAACGCCACGGCCTGCTCGACGGTCATGTCCAGCACGTCGGCAATCGACTTGCCTTTGAAACGGACCTCCAGCGTCTCGCGGTTGTAGCGGCGGCCCTTGCAGGTCTCGCACGGCACCCACACGTTGGGCAAAAACTCCATCTCGATGAGCTTCATGCCGCCGCCCTGGCACGTTTCACAGCGGCCGCCCTTCACGTTGAAAGAGAAGCGCCCCGGCTTGTAGCCGCGGATGCTCGCCTCGGGCAACTGCGTGAACAGCGCGCGGATGTCGGTAAACACGCCCGTGTAGGTGGCCGGGTTCGAGCGGGGCGTCCGCCCGATGGGCGACTGGTCCACCTCGATCACCTTATCGAGGTGCTCCAGCCCCCGCACCGACTTGTAAGGCAGCGGGTCGCGCTTCGACTTGTAGAAGTGCTGGTTTAGGATGGGGAAGAGCGTGTCGTGCACTAGCGACGACTTGCCCGATCCCGACACGCCCGTCACGCCGATCATGCGCCCCAGCGGCAGCGTGAGTTGGACGTTCTTCAGGTTGTGGCCGCAGGCGCCCTTGATGACCAGCTTCTGCTTCGTGCCCACGCGCCGCTCAGCCGGCACCTCGATGGCCCGCGCGCCGTTCAGGTAGCGCGCCGTGAGGCTGTGCGGCTGCCGCAGAAAGTCGTCAGGCGCGCCGGCGGCCACCACCTGCCCGCCGTGCCGCCCCGCGCCCGGCCCGATGTCGATCACGTAGTCCGAGGCCAGCATCATGTCTTTGTCGTGCTCGACCACGATCACCGTGTTGCCCAGGTCGCGCAGGTCTTGCAGCGCCTTGATGAGCTTCACGTTGTCGCGCTGGTGCAGGCCGATGCTCGGCTCGTCGAGGATGTAGAGCACACCCACCAGCTGGGTGCCGATCTGCGTGGCCAGGCGAATGCGCTGCGCCTCGCCGCCCGAGAGTGTGCGCAGCGGGCGGTCCAGGTTAAGGTAGTCCAGCCCCACGTCGACCAGGAAGCCGATGCGCTTGCGGATCTCCTTCAGCACCTCGGTGGCGATGCGCCGCTGCCGCTCGTCGATGCGCTCTTCCAGCCCCACGAACCACCCGGCCAGCGCGCCGATGTCCATCTGCGCCAGCTCGGCGATGTTCCGCCCGTCGATCTTGATGTGCAGCGCCTCCTCCTTCAGCCGCGCGCCCTTGCAGGTGGGGCAGGTGCGCACCGAGGTGAAGTCGCGCACCCAGTTGCGGATTTTGTCGGAGTCGGACTCCTGCTGCTTTTGTAGGAAGGCAACGATGCCGTCGAACTGGATGGCCCACGTGGTGCCGGGGTACTTTTTCGACGGCACGGGGATGGCCTCGCCAGTGCCGTGCAGGATGGCCTTGATGACCTGCTTGGGCAGCTTCTCGATGGGCGTGGAGAGGCTGGCCCCGGAGCGCTTCAGGAGCGTCTGGAGCTGCTTGAAGATCCAGATGTCGCGGTAGGTACCCAGTGGCGCGATGCCCCCCCGGCTGATGCTCAGCTTCGGGTCGGGCATGATGCTCTCCTGCGTGATCTCCTCGATCTGTCCCAGGCCGTTGCAGGTCGGGCAAGCCCCGTAGGGCGAGTTGAACGAGAAAGTGTTCGGCTGCGGGTCGTCGTACGACAGCCCCGTGTCGGCGTCCGTCAGCCGCTGTGAGAGCGTCTGCGCCGCGCCGCCGTCGTGGGGGAGGGCCAGCAGCACGCCCTTGCCCTGTTGCAGGGCCGTGTTCACCGACTGCGCGACGCGGAAGCGGTCCGACTCGCGCACCACCACGCGGTCGATTACCGTCTCGATGTCGTGAATCTTGTAGCGGTCCACCTGCATCTTGGGCACCAAGTCCAGGACTTCGCCGTCCACACGCACCTTCGTGAAGCCGCCCTTGCGCAGTTGCTGGAACAGCTCGCGGTAGTGCCCCTTGCGTCCCTTCACCACCGGCGCGAGCAGCGTGAGCTTCTGCCCGTCGAACCGCTCCATGATGAAGTTGATGATCTGGTCTTCTGAGCGCTTCACCATCCGCTGTCCGGATTGGTACGAGAACGCCTCGCCCGCCCGGGCGAAGAGCAGCCGCATAAAGTCGTAGATCTCGGTCGTGGTGCCGACCGTGGAGCGGGGGTTACGCGAGGTGGTCTTCTGCTCGATCGAGATCACCGGGCTGAGGCCGTTCACCTTATCGACGTCGGGCCGCTTCATGTCGCCGATGAACGAGCGGGCGTAGGCCGAGAAGCTCTCCAAATAGCGGCGCTGCCCCTCGGCGTAGAGCGTGTCGAACGCCAGCGATGACTTACCGCTGCCGCTGATGCCCGTGATGACCACCAGCCGATTGCGGGGAATGGTGAGCGTGACGTCCTTCAGGTTGTGCTCGCGGGCACCGTAAATCTCGATGTGCTCGTGGCCGACGGCGTCGGGCAGGTGCGTAACATGATCAACAGTGGCCGGGGCGGCCGGAGCGATTTCTTGCGACATGCGGGCGTTGCGGGGAGGATTTAAGGCAAAATCACACAGTCCAAACGGGGTGCGTTTTGGTCTGAACCGGACTTACGTAAAC
>JBARYS010000644.1:0-5156 GCA_049648155.1 Catalinimonas sp.
GACCGCTCGCCCAGGCGCATGGATTACGACACCCTGGCCGGCACGAAGGTCTCGGGCGGGCTCTACCGGGTCACGGGCGTGCCGCTGCGCGATTACCTGCTCAAGGTCGTGCCCGACACGGCGGGGATACCCGACGGGAAAGACTACATACCGGCATACTATCACCCTAACTTCAACCGGGCCAGTTGGAAGTGGGGGGCTATTATCAGTGTGCGGAGCGACATCACGCTGCCCGACATGCGGCTGGCAGTGTCGAATCCCACACCACTCGGTAGGGGACAGCTTGGGGCCCTTGTTAATATCTCTTACGACCCTAATGGGCGTACCACCGCTAGCTGGTTCGCCCCCATGGTGGGCATGGACGTTTACCTCTACCTAGCGGGCACCGAAGACCTGGTGCGGGCCGGGCGCACCGATACGCTCGGGCAGGTAAACTTCGATCAACTCGACGAAAGCGCGGCCTACGACCTGTGGGCCGACTTCCCCGGCACGGCGATGGACCCGGCCACCTCGACGGGGCTGAGCGTACTGCCGCAAGACGAGCGTTACTACGGCACCATCGGCGACTCTACCATCACGATCAGCCTGGAGAGCCCCACCTCCGCCCCCCGGGTGGCGCGACAAGTTGCCGTACGCGCCTATCCGAATCCGGCGCGCGGCGTGCTCTACTTCGACCTGCCCACCCTCACGCCCTCGGAAGGCGAGGCCGTCCTCTACGACGCCTTGGGGCGCGTAAGCCGGCGGGTGCCGCTGCGGCGGGGACAACTCGACGTGGTCGGACTGCCCGCCGGGGTCTACCTGCTGCGCCTGCAACCGGCCGACGGTGGGCGGGCCATCACCCGCCGGGTGGTGGTGAATCGTTGAACACGCCCGGGGCGAAATACGTAGGTTCTGGGAGATTTGCCCATCTTCACGGCGCGAATTCCGTATGCACTCCTAAATACCAAACCGTACTTAACCCATGGCAAGAAGAAGCAAGCAGGAACCACAGGACAGCGAAACCTACGTCCGCATCCCCACCGAGGAAGAGGTGGTCACTCCCAAGACCAGCCGCTGGCGGCGCACGAAGTACGTGGAAGTACCCGTAGAGGAAGAGCCGGTGGCGAAGTCGAGCGGCGGCGGTGCCGGCAAAGCTCTCCTCAGCTTGGGCATCATCGCCGGGCTGGCGGTCGTCGCGAAGATGGCCTACGACAAGTACAACGACTACATCAACAAGGCCTATACCACGGGCAAAATCAGCGAGGTGACCGGCAGCACGGCCCACTACACCTACGAAGTAGACGGCATCAAGTACCGGGGCAGCGTGAGCTACTCGTCGGACCTGAACCCGCAGATCGAAGAATCTTACATGGTCGAATACTCGGCCGAAGACCCTAACAACAGCAAGATGCTGCTGGTCTGATTCCCGGACAAACATGTCTCTTGAAAAGCCGACGCCACTACGGAGTCGGCTTTTTTCGTTTCGTCCCACGCATCGTAGGGTTGAGCGTGGCGGCGGCGTTCCGCATCAAGCAAAAAGAGATATTTGGCGAGACAATCAACCTAACGTCATGAAAACCATCTTCTCCTTCGCCGGTGCGCTGGCCCTGCTGTTCGTCTTTTCCGCCTGTGAGCACGCGGGCATCCGCTGCGTGCGCGGCGAGGGCGCATTCGTTACCGAGTCGTACGCACTCGACGACTTCGACGGCGTCAGCCTGGCGCTCGACGCTCAGGTGTTCATCAACATCGGCCCCGACTACCTGGTGCAAGTGCGGGCGCAAGAGAATGTCTTGGACGAGCTGGAGCTACGTGTGCGCGGCGATGAGCTTAGCATCGGCTCCGACCGCTGCCTGCGGGGCAGCCCCGACGTGGAGATTTTCGTTACCATGCCCGAGGTAGAGCTGCTGTCGGTCAGTGGGTCGGGCACAATTGTCGTCGACGACCGCTTCGCCACGCCCGACCTCCGCCTCGGCCTGAGTGGCTCGGGACGCATTGCGGCCACTACCGACGCCGGGCGCATCGTCAGCAACATCAGCGGCTCAGGTGAACTCGACTTGAGCGGCACGGCCGACGAACACGAGGTCGACATCAGCGGCTCGGGCAAGGTGCGGGCCTTCGACCTGGTTACCGAACGCACCGAAGCCAGGATCAGCGGTTCGGGGCGGGCCGAGGTGAACGTATCGGAGCAACTGATAGCCAACATCAGCGGCTCGGGAGAGGTGGTCTACGAGGGCACACCCGAAGTTATTTCGGACGTGTCGGGCTCCGGGAAGGTCCGGCGGCGGTAGCGAGAACCTTCCTGCCCGGAGGATTGCTACTTTAGCAGCAATACCCCTGTTATGCCACGACGTCCCCACCTGCCTGTTCTGCTCTGCCTGGCAGCGCCCCTTCTGCTCGTCGCCTGCTACTTTGAACCGCTCAACTGCGTGAGTGGCAAGGGCGAAGAAGTGGAGCGAACGTTCGCACTCAACGACTTCGAGAGCATCAGCCTGGACGTGGCGGCGCGGGTGTTCGTCACGGTCGACACGACCCACCAGGTGGTGGTGCGTGCGCAGCAGAACGTGATCGACGAGCTAAATCTACGTGTGCGTGGTGGGGAGCTCGGCATCGGGCGAGGCCGCTGCATCAACCGCTCGTCGGGTATCGAGGTGCTCGTCACCATGCCCACGGTGGAGGGGCTGACGGTCAACGGCTCGGGTGAAATCCGGGCGGAAACGCCCTTCGTGAGCGAGGAGCTGCGGCTGGGCGTGAGCGGCTCTGGAAGTATCCGGGTCGATACCGACGCCCTGATGATCAGCAGCAACATCACCGGCTCGGGGAACATCGACTTGAGCGGCACCGCCGATAGTCACAAAATCGACATCAGCGGTTCGGGGTCGGTCCGGGCCTTCGACCTGATCACCGCCCGCACGGAGGTACGCATCAGCGGTTCGGGCGACGCCGACGTGAACGTATCGGACCTGCTGGAGGTGGACATCACCGGTTCGGGCAGCGTGACTTACGAGGGCACGCCCCAGGTCGACTCACGCGTCACCGGTTCGGGTCGGGTGCGGCGGCGGTAGCTAGTGCCAGCCGAATTTGTAGTGGTAGGTCTCCATCTGCTTTAGCTGCTCCTGCCCGTTGTAGACGTGCGTCTCCATGATCAGGCCGCGCGGGTCGTAGCGGTTCACCTCACGGCGCACCAGCTTCCCCTGTTTGTCGTAGTAGTTGGTACTGAGGCGCTGCTTTCCCGATTTGCTGTACTCATGCATGATGCGCACGGTCTGTTTGCCGCCGCTGATCGGCTCGACGGCCTCGCGCAAAACCCACCCTTCGTCGTTCAGTTCGAAGTGATGCCGCCACTCCGGGGCTTGGTTCGCTTGATAATACTGCTGGTAGTAGTCGCTGCCATCCGGGTCGTAATAGGCCACGATGCCGGCGGTAGGCAGCCCCCGATTGTCGCGCTTCACGATCTCTTGCCCCTCGTTGGTGTAGCTCACCTCGTCGATAGCCGTCACGATCTCATCCAGATAGTAGAGGGTCTTTACAAGGTAGCCTGCCTGGTAATGCTCACGGCGAATCAGCGCCCCCCGGCCGTTGAAGACCTCGCACTTCTGACGGTTGCCGTCCGCGTCGTACGTCCACACGGCTTCCTCTTTATCCCCGTTGCGGTAGGTAGTCTCCTTCGACAGGCGTCCGTTCGAGTTGTACTCCTCTTCGCGCAGCAGGGTGCCCTGTCGCTGTAACTTGCCGTTTTCTTTGTAATCGTGCGCGTAGATTGCCAAACTTCTGACGTTGGCCGCGCGGCACCGTGCTTGCCGTTGCTGCTGCCACTTTTCTTCCGGATCCAGCGAGACCGTTTGTGCGGCCGCTCCTACCGAGCACATCAGAAGCGGCAGCCACCATGTAAGATTTCTAGGCATTCCCACGGAGTAATTGAGAGACGACGATGACGAACGGCATTATAATCGAGAGGAAACTGCATCGAAGAGCGCTTACCGTCACGGTGAAACGAGTTGTACCGACGCTCCCAGATGTACTATTCGCCTAAAGGCTTTCATCGTAAATATACCGCATTGTCGAAAAATACAACTCGCCCGCGTCGCACAATTCGGTAGAAACCGGCCCTCTCTCGTTACAACCGCGCGATTGCTAAACCGATCGCCACCGCCGCAAACCCCAGCATGACGCTCCCCCCGGCGTAGAGCAAGGCGCTTTCGGGACGGCCCGCCCGCACCAAGTTGAGCGTTTCGGCGGCGTACGACGAGAACGTGGTGAAGCCACCGCAGAAGCCGGTCATCAGTAGTAACCTCGCCTCCGTAGCCCAGCCACGCCGCGCGGCCCACCCCAGCAGCAGCCCGATCAGCAAGCAACCGGCCACGTTGACCACGGCCGTCCCCCAGGGAAAGGTGTGCCCCGGTAGCCGCCCCCGCACCCATACGCCGATCAGGTAGCGCAGCACGCTGCCCACCAGCCCACCGGCACCAACCCACAAACACTCTTTTATCCACAAAACGGCCAAAAATAAACGGTCCCTCGTTAGCGGCCCGATGCCGCGCGTATCCCCTCGAAGGCAGCCCCCAAGTGATCGATTAGATCGGAGGCGATCAGGGCGGTCTCACCGACACGCGCCGCCGCCAGGTCGCCCGCCAGTCCGTGTACGTACGCACCCAACCGGGCCGCCGCCGGGCCGTACGCCTGCGCCAACAGGGCGGTGAGGATGCCGGTCAGGACGTCGCCGCTGCCGCCCGTGGCCATGCCGGGGTTACCGGTGCCGTTGAAGTGGATGTCCCCCTCAGGCGTAGCCACGGCGCTGTGTGCCCCTTTCAGCACGAGGTGCACGGCGTGTTCCCGCGCGAATTCACGCAAGGCACGGAGGCGCGCGAAGTGGTTATCGGCCGGGCCGGTCAGGCGTTCGAACTCTTTCAGGTGGGGCGTCAGCACGCTGCCCTTCGGCACGCGTGCCGGCCAGGCGGGGTGTTCGCTGATGATATTCAGCGCGTCGGCGTCGATCACCATCGGCACGGGGCTTTTTTCGAGCAGGGCTCCCAACGCCCGGGCGGTCTCCTCGCGCTGGCCCATGCCCGGCCCGATGCCGATGGCATCGTAGGCTCCCAGCGGCGGCAGGTCCGAGAGGTAACGCTTGCTCGCTCCGGCGGTCAGCACCATCGCCTCGGGCGCGGCGGTCTGCATCACCA
>JBARYS010000645.1:0-1698 GCA_049648155.1 Catalinimonas sp.
GGTGTGGTCTATACGCCCGTGCTGGGACAACTCTACTGGGGCGTGGCCAGCGAAGGGGCCTGGATGCGCGACGCCGAGGAGGCCGAGCACAAGCTCGAAATCGCCCCGGCCGACCTGACGAAGACGGGCGTGCGGGTGGTGGCCTCGCGGTCGCACCTGAACGAGGAGACGCAGCGTTTCATCGACGACCTGCAAAGCCCCGAGATCGTCAGCATGGGCAGCTCGCTGAAGTTCCTGATGCTGGCCGAAGACAAGGCCGACGTCTACCCGCGCTTCGCCCCGACGATGGAGTGGGACACGGGGGCCGCGCAGGCGGTGGTGGAAGCGGCGGGCGGCCAAGTGTTGCGCCACCCCGAGCTGACGCCGCTGCGCTACAACAAGGAGAACCTGCTGAACCCTTATTTCCTGGTGCGGGGGAAGTAATCCATTCGGTTGCCGACCGATCAATTTCCCTAAAAGCGAGTTATGCACCCGTATGCATAGCTCGCTTTACTCTCTTCCGAGGATTGTGGCGCTGTTCGGTGCCCTTGGCCTGGCCGGGTGCGGCCTGAAGATCGACCGCGACGTGGACGCCGACGCGCCGCGCTACCGCGTGACGAACGCGACGACGACGTACTTCCGCAACGTGCGGCAGACGTTCTACAGCGCCCAAGAGATGCCCGGCAACGGCATGGTGGTCTACCGCCGCCCCGACCCCGAACTGCCCAAGGACCAGCCGCACCTGCGCCCCGCCATCGCGCTGAACGGGCAGTATCAGGAAGCCTACGTGCTGATCGAGCCGAACGCCTGGTTTCAAAATATGGACACGGTCCGGGTGCGCTGGGCGGCGAAGCGGGCGGTGTCCGAGGGGGCCGACACGGCGGGCACGTACGTCTGGGCAGGCGGCAACAAAGACACGCACTTCCGCTTCACCTCGCAGCTTCAGCGGTCGCTGCTGGCCGACCACCGGCTGACCGTCGTCACGCCCGACGACACCGTGGACGTGCTGACCGACCGTGAAGCCCGCGAGCAGTTCCGCAAGACGATGCTCGACTTCTACCACTTGGTGGGGTTGGATTAAAGCGCGGGGTAGCGCCCGGCGGCCGTGGCAAGCACGCCCTCTTTCAGCGCGTAAGTCGAGACCCGCACCGTGCGCAGATCGTAGCGCGTCAGCACGAAGTCGATCAAGCACGAGGCCACCACGATCATGTCGACGCGCTGCTCGACCATGCCGGGCAGGGCGAGGCGGGCGGCGCGGTCGCGCTCCAACAGTTGCCGGTGAAAGGTGCGGTAAACGTCCGGAGGTAGCTCGAACGACGTGCGTCCCTCCCAGTCCACCGGTTGTTCCGTAGCGTGGGCGTGCATCTCAACGAGCGTGTCGAACGTGCCCGACGCCCCCGCCAGCGCCTCGGGGCGGTGCGCCGCGACGGCGGCCGTCAGGGGGGCGAGTTGTTCGTCAAGGTAGGCCATCAGCCGCGCTACGTCTGCAGGGCGGATCGGGTCGGCAGGCATAAAGCGGTCCAGCAGCCGCTGGGCGCCGACCTCGAAGCTCCGCTTCCAGAGGATGCCCCGGTCGGTGCAGACGATAAACTCCACGCTGCCGCCGCCGATGTCCATCACCAGCCACGTGGGCAGCGCCCGCAGGTCGACCGCCTCGCGCACGCCCCGGTAGATGTAGGTCGCCTCCCGGTCGCCGTCGATCACCCGCACGCGTAGCCC
>JBARYS010000646.1:0-4310 GCA_049648155.1 Catalinimonas sp.
GTCCTTAACCAGGACTACACCGCGCTCAGCATCTGCAGCGTCCCTAAGGCGTTTTTGCTGGTGTACATGGAGAAGGCCGAGTTGATCTGGGAAGCCAAAGACGCCGTCTTGCGGACGGTGAACCGCAGCTACCCCATGCCGTCGATCATCCGCCTGAACCAGTACGTCAACATCCCTTACCGAGGCAGCGTGATGCTCAGCCGGCAAAACGTGTTCAAGCGCGACAACTACACGTGTCAGTACTGCGGCTCGGACCACGACCTGACCATCGACCACGTGATGCCCCGCTCGCGGCAGGGAAAGTCGTCGTGGGACAACCTAGTGACCGCCTGCAAGCAGTGTAACTCCCGCAAGGGCAGCAGCACGCCCGAAGAGGCCGCCATGCCGCTGGCGCGCGCGCCGTTCAAACCCTCGTTCGTGATGTTCCTTAGGGACTTCTCCGGCAGGGTCGACGAGAGCTGGCTCGTCTACTTAGGCCAACGCCGCCGCTACCGCGCCTGACGCCCTCTGCTTTGCTGCCGAGGGCGTTTCTGTTTATAGTGCGCGTGCCGACGGGTCAGTAGCCCGCCGCCTGGCCGTCCTTGCGCGACTCGGAGGCCCCGTAGTAGACGCCCCGCTGGGCGTCGTACATGATGGCCTGGTAGCCGCCGTAGCCGCCATTGAGGTAGCCCACCTGGTGGCGCATCCGCATCAGCGCACGGATGGTCTCGTACGAGAAGCCCGTCTCTAGGTGGATGGTGCCGGTACCCTCGGCCGGCTCGCCGGTGGGTTGGCTGGAGCCGCCGTGGTCGATGCGCGGCGCGTCGCCGGCCTCTTGCAGGTTCATGCCGAAGTCGACCAGGTTCATGATGATCTGCGCGTGGCCCTGCGGCTGGAAGTCGCCGCCCATCACGCCGAAGCTGAGCCAGGGGCGGCCGTCCTTCGTGGCGAACGCGGGGATGATCGTGTGGAACGGCCGCTTGCCCGGCGCGTAGGTGTTGGCTTGCCCCTCCTGGAGGCTGAACAGTTCGCCCCGGTCTTGCAACATAAAGCCCAGCCCCGGCGGCACCATGCCCGAGCCCATGCCCCGGTAGTTGCTCTGGATCAGCGACACCATGTTGCCCTCCTTGTCGGCCGTGGTCAAGTAGATCGTCTCGCCCTGGCTGATGACCCCCGCTTCGTAGCGCCCGGCGCGCGCGGTGTCGAGCAGCTTGCCCCGCTCGGCGGCGTACGCCTTCGAGATCAGGCGGTCTACCGGCACGTCGGCGAAGTCGGGGTCGGCGTAATAGCGGGCGCGGTCCTCGAAAGCGAGCTTCTTAGCCTCCACGAAGTGGTGGACGTGCTCCGGGCTGCCGAAACCCCACGCGGCGAAATCGTACGGCTCCATCAGGTTGAGCATCTGCAGGGCAGCAATGCCTTGGCCGTTCGGCGGGAGCTCCCACACGTCGTAGCCCCGGTAGTTGGTCGAGACCGGCTCCACCCACTCCGAGCGGTGCGCCGCCAGGTCCTCGTAGCTCAGAAAGCCGCCCTGCTCCTGAACAAAGCCGGCGATGATGCGGGCGATGTCCCCCTCGTAGAAAGCGTCGCGACCACGCCGGGCAAGCGCACGGTAAGTCCCGGCCAGCTTCGGATTGCGGAACACGTCGCCGACGCCGGGCACCACGCCGTTCACCGTGTAAGTTTCGCGCACGTTCGGGTACTGCGAGGCGTAGTAGGGCACCGAGCGGCCTAGGTAATAGGCAATCAGTTCGGTGACGGGGAAGCCCTCTTCAGCGTAGCCGATGGCGGGGGCGAGCACTCGGTCCATCTTCAGCTTGCCGAAGCGACCGTGCAGTTCGAACCAGCCGTCCACGCAGCCCGGTACGCTCACCGGCAGCGGCCCCGTGGCGGGAATGTGGGTCAGCCCCTTTTTTTTGAAATAGTCGAGTGTGAGCGACTGCGGCGAGCGACCAGAGGCGTTCAGACCGTATAACTTTTCGGTCTTGGCGTCCCAGACGATGGCGAACAGGTCGCCCCCGACCCCGCAGCCGGTCGGCTCCATCAGCCCCAGGGTGGCGTTGGCCGCGATGGCCGCGTCGACGGCGCTGCCGCCCGCCTTCAGAATGTCGAGGCCCACCTGTGTGGCCAGCGGGTGGCTGGTGCAGACCATGCCGTCCTTAGCGATCACCTCCGAGCGGGTGGCAAACGCCCGGCCCGTCACACGATCCTGAGCGACAACAGAAAAACAGAGGAGGCAGAGCGTAAAAGCAAGGCGAAATAGAGTCATGTGATGCATCATGTTCCAAAAAAATGTAGAGACGCAAGATATTGCCGCACCGGCGGACCGGTCTCCGGGCGCGTCAGCTTGGTCAGGTGCGTCAGCGTGGTCGGGCGCGCCCAACCACGCTACCCCGCCGCCTCTCCGGTCGACATTAACGCTTCCAGCACCTCGCCGGCGGCCACCGACAGGATCGTGCCCGGCCCGAACACGCCCAGCACGCCTGCCGCCCGCAGGGGCTCGTAGTCACGCGGCGGAATCACCCCGCCCACGATCACGCCGATGTCGTCGCGACCTAGCGTACGTAGCTCTTCGATCAACTCCGGCACGAGCGTCTTGTGGCCGCCCGCCAGCGTCGAGATGCCCACCACGTGCACGTCGTTCTCGGCGGCCTGGCGGGCCACCTCGGCGGGCGTCTGGAACAGGGGCCCGATGTCGACGTCGAAGCCCAGGTCGGCAAAGCCGGTGGCGATGATCTTCGCCCCCCGGTCGTGGCCGTCCTGCCCCATCTTGGCAACCATGATGCGCGGGCGGCGGCCGTCCCACTCGGCGAACTCCCGCACCAACTTCCGCGCCTCGCGGAAGTGCTCGTCGTCCGACACCTCACCGGCATACACACCCGAGACGGCCCGCACCGTGGCACGGTGGCGGCCAAAGACCCGCTCCATCGCCAGCGAGATTTCGCCGAGCGTGGCGTGCCGGCGGGCGGCCTCGACGGCGCACTCCAGCAGGTTGCCCTCGCCGGTCTCGGCGGTTTGCGTCAGGGCAGCGAGGGCGGCCTCGACGGCGGCGGGGTCGCGCGCGGCTTTCAACTCGGCCAACCGCTTCAGTTGCGCCTCGCGGACGGCGCGGTTATCGACTTCGAGCACGTCCAGCTCCTCAGTCGTTTCGGGGCGGTAGCGGTTCACGCCCACGATCACATCTTTACCACCGTCGATGCGCGCCTGCTTGCGGGCGGCGGCCTCTTCGATGCGCAGCTTGGGCAGTCCAGTTTCCAGCGCGGCCGTCATGCCGCCCAGCTCTTCCACCTCCCGGATCAGCGTGCGGGCGCGCTCGGCGAGGTCGTGCGTCAGCCGCTCCACGTAATGTGAGCCGCCGTAGGGATCGACCTGCCGCGTGACGTCCGTCTCGTGCTGCAGATAGAGCTGCGTGTTGCGGGCGATGCGCGCCGAGAACTCCGAGGGCAGCGCCAGCGCCTCGTCGAGGGCGTTCGTGTGGAGCGACTGCGTGCCTCCCAGCGCGGCCGACATCGCCTCCATGCAGGTGCGGGCCATGTTGTTGAAGGGATCGTGCTCGGTAAGGCTCCACCCCGACGTCTGGCAGTGCGTGCGCAGCGCGAGCGACTTCAGGTTTTGAGGACCGTAGGGCTGCACCAGCTCCGCCCAGAGCAGCCGCCCGGCGCGCAGCTTGGCAACCTCCATGAAATGGTTCATGCCGATGGCCCAGAAAAAAGAGAGGCGCGGCGCGAAGTCGTCGATCGCGATGCCCGCCGCCAGCCCGGCGCGGAGGTACTCCAGGCCGTCGGCAAGCGTGTAGGCCAGCTCAATGTCGGCCGGTGCGCCCGCCTCGTGCATGTGGTAGCCGCTGATCGAGATCGAGTTGAAGCGCAGCATCCGCCGCGAGGCATACCGGAAGATGTCCGTCACGATGCGCATCGAAGGGCGCGGCGGGTAGATGTAGGTGTTGCGCACCATGAACTCCTTCAGGATGTCGTTCTGGATGGTGCCGCTGAGCTGCTCGGGACGCACGCCCTGCCGCTCGGCCGCCACGATGTAAAAGGCCATCGTGGGGATCACCGCGCCGTTCATCGTCATCGACACCGACATCCGGTCCAGCGGAATCTGGTCGAACAAGATCTCCACGTCGCGCACCGAGTCGACGGCCACGCCTGCCTTGCCCACGTCGCCCGCCACGCGCGGGTGGTCCGAGTCGTAGCCCCGGTGCGTGGCCAGGTCGAACGCCACCGACAGCCCCTTCTGCCCGGCGGCCAGGTTGCGGCGGTAGAACGCGTTCGACGCCTCGGCGGTCGAGAAGCCCGCGTACTGGCGGATGGTCCAGGGTCGCTGCGTGTACA
>JBARYS010000647.1:0-3591 GCA_049648155.1 Catalinimonas sp.
GTAAAGCTCTTCCCGTAGAAACCCTATAAAGGCTCTATATGAGTGTGTCTTGAGCCTTTATAGGGTTCTCAACGGAAACAGCAATGCTATATCCGCAAACTCTCCGGCGGGCGTAACTTCGGTGTCCATGTGCCGCCGCTTCCCGACTACCCACATGCGCCGCGCCTACCTCTTGTGCGGGGTGGTCCTGCTGTCTACCTGCGCGCCCAAAGAGCGCCCCGAGCTGTGCGACTGTGTGCAGAAAGACAACGAGGGGCGCTGGGACATGCACCTGAGCGACGAGTGTATGCTCGAATTCGTGGAGCAGTTCGGGCCCGAGCTGGAGGGGCTGGAAGCGTGGTTCAAGGAGAACTGCGGCGGCTACGACGTGAAGCCCCGCGAGGAGCCGCCCGTCACGGCCATGCGCTGAACCCGCCGCCGTTCCGCTTGTTAATTTCGGCATGAAAGCAAAGACTTGGAAGCTGTTGAGTGGCGCGCTGCCGGTGGTGGCGTTCGTGGCGTTGGAAGTGTTGGAGCGCGGCTACGCCCTCCGGCGCCGGCGCGAGCCGGGCGGCCACCGGCTGCTGCGCAACCTGGGTGTGGCGGGCGTCTCGTCGGTGGTGCTGCAACTGGCCGGCCGGCCGGTGCTGATGCCCCTCACTGAGCGAGTCGATGCCCGCAACCTGGGGCTGCTGCCCGCCCTGGGCCTGCCCCGCTGGGCCGAGCGCGTCGGGACGGTGCTGCTGCTCGACTACCTCTTCTACGGGTGGCACGTGGCGCTGCACCGGGTGCCGCTACTTTGGCGGGCGCACGCCGTGCACCACGTGGATCTGGACCTCGACACGTCGACGGCGCTACGCTTCCACTTCGGGGAGTTTCTGGCCTCCGTTCCGGTGATGGCGGCGGGCGTGCGGCTTATCGGCGCGCGGCCGGGAGCGTTCACGCTCTGGCAGACGCTGATGGCGCTCGAAGTGATGTTCCACCACTCTAACCTACGGCTGCCCCTCGGCTTCGAGCGCGCCCTGAGCCGCGTACTGATCACGCCGCGCCTGCACGGCATCCACCACTCGGAGGTGAGCCGGGAGACCGACTCGAACTACTCCAGCGGGCTGACACTCTGGGATTTTCTGCACGGTACGCACCGCGCCAACGTCCCGCAGGGGGAAATTACCGTCGGCCTGCCCGCCTACCAGGACCCGCGCGAGGTGACGCTGCCGCAGATGCTCGCGCTGCCCTTCCGCCGCCCGCGCCGCGAACATAAGCACCGCCCCGCCGGCGAGCAGCCGGATGCTTCGCGCTATACGCTGCTGCCCTAGGCCGGTCGGCGTTCACACCTGCGAGATGCCGCGCACGTCGTCGGCCATGCGGCGGATCACCTCCCCGTTTTCCGGGTCGTAGACCCAGTAGTTGTCGAACAGGGCGACCATCTCGGGGTTCGTGTGCGTGCCCGCGATGGTCAGGCTGTGGAAGCGCGTGCCCCCCTTCTGCCGCTTGCGCATGTCGCGCACCAGGTCCTCGCGGATGCTGTACATGATAAAGTCGGACACCATCAGCACGTCGGCGTCACGGTAGTCTTCGGTGTCGAGCATCCGTAGGGCTTCGTTCAGGGCGGGCGAGATGTCGGTGCCCCCGTCGAAGCGCATCGCCAGGAAGTCGACGATCTTGTCCATCGAGGTGGCCAGTTCGCGCAGGTTGATGGTGTTCAGCCCCACTCCGAAGTTGATCAGGTAGGCGTGGCGCTGCTCGCGGGCGGCCATGCGCAGCACCGCAAAGCAGAGCACCTTGGCGATGCGCTCGGGCAGCCCCTCCATCGAGCCGCTGGTGTCGACGCAGACGATGAACGGGCCCCGCTCCTTGTTCTTTTGGTTGGTGCGCTGCTCGTAGAGCGTTTCGTGGCCGCGCACCGCCTCGCGCCCCCGGAACTCGAAGGTGAGCAGCCGCCGCTCCACGTACTTCTGGAAGAAGAGCGTCTCGGTAACGGGAGAGCCGAGTAGGGCCGTCTCGGCGGGCAGCACGTTGGTGAGCTCACCACTCTCGTGGACGCCATGGATTTCGCCGCGCAGGCCGGGCACGGTGCGCCACTCGCTCTTGGCGATTTGGCGCTCCAGCAACTCCTCTTCGGTCTCGGTCTCGGCGTCGCGCCAGCGCCCCAACAGTTGCGCCAGTTGCCGGATGCCCGCCTCGTCTTTCAGGATCTCGGCGTAACGGTCCAGGATGTCGAACGTCTTGCGCTGCCAGAGGCCCCGGTCTACGTCCCAGAAGCGGCTCACGTCGAGCGTAAAGGGCGCGATCAGTCGCAGCAGCTTGTCGAACTCGTCAATCTTTTCGTTCAGGCGCTCGCTGAACGCTTCCTGCTCTTCCTCCATCCGCTCCACTTCGTAGCGCAGCGCCCGCGCCACCAGCAGCGCCTCCCAACGGCGCAGCAGGTCTTCGATCACCGGCTCGATGGGGTGCTGCCAGGCGGTGCCGTGCGCGGCGTAGGCGGCGTCGAGCTTCTCCACGAAGCCCACGCGGTCGCGGAAGGCATCATCGAAGCGCTCCTGGTAGAAGAGCACGTCCAGCTCGTGGCGCTCGTACTGCTCGCGGAGGAAGTTCGTCAGGTGGTACCAGCTCTCGGCGAAGATGCGCAGGGGCCGCTCCTGCCACGACCGCAGCCGCCGGAACTCGTCCTGATAAGGGTTCTCAACCTCGATCTTTTTTTTAGTCTGCCGCAGCCACTGCAGCGTGTCTTGCAGCACCTGCGTGGCCAGCGCCTCGTGGTCGGCCAGCACCCGGCGGGGCACAGCTTGGTCGAAGGTCCGGTCGAGCGTCGCCTTCAGATGATCGAACTGCGGGTCAGACACTTCGATCGCTTCGAGCGGATTGGCGGGCGGCTCAAACTTGTGGATCAGGTAGCGCACCAGCCAGCGGCGCGTGGAGCGGTCGAAAAGCTCCCCGAACTGAATAAACTGCCGGAAATCGTCTTCTTTCATGGCCGCGCGCTGGGTGTTCTTCTAAAGTAAGCAACGAAGCGGCGGAAGGTTGCCGAACGCATCAGGTGCCCGTGCTGCCGAAGCCACCCGCGCCCCGCACGGTGGCCGACAGCTCGGTGACTTCTTCGAAGGTTGCCCGCTCGTAACGGGCGAAGACCAGTTGGGCCACGCGGTCGCCGTCGTTGATCGTCACGGCTGCGTCCGACAGGTTCACCAAGAGAATCTTCACCTCGCCCCGGTAGTCGGCGTCGATGGTGCCGGGGCTGTTGAGCACGGTCAGCCCCTGCCGCACGGCCAGCCCGCTGCGGGGGCGCACCTGGCCCTCGTAGCCGGGCGGAATCTCCAAGTAAAGGCCGGTGGGAATCAGCACCCGCCCCAAAGGCGGCAGGTCGATGCGGTCCGAAAGGTGCGCGCGCAGGTCGAGCCCGGCGGCGTGTTCGGTCTGGTACTGGGGCAGCGGGTGGCCCGACTGGTTAATAATCTTAACGCGCATCCGGAAGAATCAGGGCGTGGAGAAGCAAGTGCGGAGACGTACGGAAACCGAAGAGCAACAGTGAAACTGTGACCTGGCCACACAAAAACGCCCCCTACGCGTTGTAGAGGGCGTTTTCTGTTGCCCGACTAGGGCTCGAACCTAGAC
>JBARYS010000648.1:0-4702 GCA_049648155.1 Catalinimonas sp.
GGCTTCGTGTGGCGCACCGACGAGCGCGACCGCCCCTGGGTGGGCGTGGCGTGCGAGGGCACCGGGGCGAGCCTCTGGTGGCCCTGCAAAGACCATCTCTCCGACGAGCCCGACAGCATGGCGATCAGCCTGACGGTTCCGGCCAACCTACAGGCCGTGGCCAACGGGCAGTTCCGGGGGCGTACGCTGCTGGACAGCGGGCGGACGGCGCGCCACGATTGGTTCGTAAGTTACCCGATCAACACCTACAACGTGACGCTCAACGTGGGCGACTACGTGCACTTCGACGACGTCTACGTAGGTACGAGCGGCGACACGCTGGCGCTCGACTACTACGTGCTGCGCGGGCGGGAGGAGCGGGCGCGCGCCCACTTCGAGCAGGTGAAGCCGATGCTGGCGACCTACGAGCGGCTGTTCGGTCCCTACCCTTTTTGGCGCGACGGCTACGCGCTGGTCGAGGCCGACTACTGGGGCATGGAGCATCAGGGGGCCATCGCCTACGGCAACGGGTTCGAGAATTTGCCGCGCTGGGACTTCGACTACATCATCGTCCACGAGAGCGGCCACGAGTACTGGGGAAACAGCGTGAGCTGCGGCGACCACGCCGAAATGTGGATCCACGAGAGCTTCTGCACTTACTCGGAGCTACTATTTGTCGAGGAGCGCTTCGGCCGGGCGGCGTCGGTTGCGTACGCCCGGGAGCAGACCAGGCAGTACGCCATCGCCAACCAGGAGCCGATGCTGGGGCCGCTCGGGGTGAACTACACGGGCTGGGACGACGCCGACATGTACTACAAGGGGGCCTGGATGCTGCACACCCTGCGCGGCACCGTGCGCGACGACTCGCTCTGGTTTGGGGCGCTGCGGGGGCTGGCCGAGCGGTTCCGACGGCAGGTGGTCACCTCCGAGCAGGTCGTCGGCTACCTCTCGCGGGCGCTGGGCCGCGACCTGCGCCCTTTCTTCGCTCAGTACCTGCTGCGGGCCGAACCGCCGCAACTGGTCTACCGTTCAGAGGGGGCGGGCGTGGCGTACCGCTGGGAGAACGCCGCCCCCGGCTTCACCATGCCGCTGCGGGTGCGCACCCCGGGCGGCACGTGGCGGTGGGTAACGCCAACTGACGCGTGGCAGCGCTTTGAGCCCGCCCGCCGGCTGCGCAAACGCCACCGCAAGCTCGAAGCAGACACCGACACTTTTTACGTATCCATCCATGCCCTCTGAGTTTCCGAGAAGAAGAGACCCGCCCGTTACGCGCACGTTCATGCGCAGCCGGCTCTACGCCCGCCGCGACCCTTACCTGATGATGCTCTGGCTGGGCATCTTCGGCAGTGTGCTGATCTTTCTCTTCTTGAGTGGCCTCTACTTGCTGCGGGGCACGCAGACCGGGTGGGAGCGCTTCGACCTACCGCGCGTGTTCTGGTTCTCTACCATCGCCATCGTGGCGAGCAGCTTTACGCTCTCGGCGGCGCGGCGCGCGTTTCATCAGGAGCAATTTGTGGCCTACCGCGTGCTGATCACCTGTACGTTCCTCCTGGCGGTCTTCTTCACCGTGGGGCAGGTGGTGGGCTGGCGCGACCTCTACGCGCAGGGCATCCAGCCCGCCACGAATATGGGCGGGGCGTTCGTCTTCCTCTTCTCGGGGCTGCACGTGCTGCACCTGGCGGGCGGCATGTTGGTGCTGGTCTACGCGCTGGTCGACGGCTGGCGCTACCGCCGCTACGTCGACTCGTTCATCCAGACGATCAACCCCGTGAAGGTGGCGCGGCTGCGGCTGGTGACGCTCTATTGGCACTTCGTCGACATCCTCTGGCTCTACCTGTTCGGCTTCCTGCTCTACCACCACGTGTAGTACGGTCGCCCAGACGACGCCCTTCGTCCGGTGGGCCGCCTACCTTCGCCCCGTACCGATCCAGAAAACCATGCACGCTTCTTTTATACGTACCTGCCTTGCCGCCCTGCTGCTGGTGCACGCCGCCGCCGCGCAGACCGTGGCCCCGCCCACGTGGTCGTTCGACGTCTCCAGGCAGGAGGTCAAGGCCGGCGAAGAGGTCGAGCTGATCTTCAAAGCCCAGGTGCCGGAGTCGTGGTACCTCTACTCGTCCGACTTCGACCCGGAGCTGGGGCCGTACCTGACCACGTTCGACTTCACGCAGAACGATACCTACGAACTGCTGGGCGAGATCGAACCGGTCGATCCGCAGAAGAAGTACGACGAGATCTGGGGGGGCGAGTACACCTACTTCAAGAAGCGGGCGGAGTTTCGACAGCGGGTGCGCCTGCTGAAGGGCGGCGTGCGGATTCCCGTCACCATTGACTACCAAATTTGCTCCGACGTGTCGGGCCAGTGCGTCTTGTTCGAGAAGGACCACACGTTCGAAGGCTTCCGGGTGGTTACGACCGGAGCGGTTGCGCCCATGCAGACCGACGAGGGGCGGGCCGACGCGAGCGCCTCACCACGCAGCCGAGGAGCGACGGAAGCCGCCGGCGGTGGTCAAGCGGTTGTCGTCGATGAATCAGCCGGCAACCCGGCTTCGGAGGTCATCAACCCGGCGCGACCGGTGAGTTCGGTGCCGACCATCGCGCCGGGCGTGGAGGGGAACGCCCGGCGCGGCGGGCTGCCGGCGTTCATGCTGCTGGCGTTTGGCTCGGGGCTGGTGGCGCTGCTCACGCCCTGTGTTTTTCCGATGATCCCGATGACGGTGACGTTCTTCACGCGGTCGAGCAAATCGCGGGCGAAGTCGATCCGGCTGGCGCTGATCTACGGGCTGTCGATCGTGCTGATCTACACCATTCCCGGCACGCTGATCAGCGCCCTGATGGGGGCCGAGTTCGCCAATTTTCTCAGTACGCACTGGATTCCAAACGTCTTCTTCTTTTTTGTCTTCATCTTCTTCGCGCTCTCCTTTTTAGGGATGTTCGAGATCGTGCTGCCCAGCGGCCTGGTGAATCAGATGGATGCCCGCGCCGACAAGGGTGGGCTGGTCGGGGTGTTCTTCATGGCCTTCACGCTGGTGCTCGTTTCGTTCTCCTGCACGGGGCCGATTGTAGGGAGCTTGCTGGTGGCCTCCGCGCAGGGCGACCTGCTCTGGCCCGCGCTGGGCTTCTTCGCTTTTTCGATGGCCTTCGCGCTGCCGTTCACGCTGTTCGCCTTCTTCCCGCAGTGGCTCAGCAACCTGCCGAAGTCGGGCGGCTGGCTCAACTCGGTGAAGGTCGTGCTCGGCTTCCTCGAACTGGCGCTGGCGTTCAAATTCCTCAGCATCGCCGACCAGGCGTACCACTGGAACCTGCTGGACCGGGAGGTCTACCTCGCCATCTGGATCGCCGTCTTTACGGGGCTGGCGCTCTACCTGCTCGGAAAGCTGCGGCTGCCGCACGACTCGCCGGTGGAGCGGCTGCCCGTGCCTCGGCTGGTGCTGGGACTAATTACGCTGACGTTCGTGGTCTACCTGCTGCCGGGCATGTTCGGCGCGCCGCTGAAGCCGCTGGCGGGCTACCTGCCGCCGCAGTCGACGCTCGACTTCGACCTGACCGCCCCCGGCTCCGGGGTGGGGGGCGTGCCGGCCGAGCAGCGCCCCAACGGTTGCCCGCCGCCCAAGTACGCCGACTTTCTGCACTTGCCGCACGGCTTGCAGGGCTACTTCGACCTGGATGAGGCGCTGGCGTGCGCCCGCGCGCAGGAGAAGCCGGTGTTCGTCGACTTCACGGGCCACGGCTGCGTGAACTGCCGCGAGATGGAGGCCCGCGTCTGGTCCGACCCGCGCGTGTTGCAGCGCCTCCGCAACGATTTCGTGGTGGTGGCGCTCTACGTGGACGACAAAACTGAGTTGCCCGAGAGTGACTGGTACACGTCGGAATACGATGACAAAGTGAAGAAGACGATCGGCAAGCAGAACGCCGATTGGCAAATCAGTCGCTTTCAGAACAACGCGCAGCCTTATTACCTGCTGCTCAACCCCGCGACGGGTCAGCCCCTGGTGGCCCCGAAGGCGTACGACCTGGATGTAAACCACTTCGTGGACTTCCTAGAATCGGGCAAAGAGGCGTATCGCAATCGGTTGGCGCTCCAGTAGTTACTCCATCTGGGCCTCTTCCCAGAGCCACAAAAACTCGCTGAGCATCATGGCGGTGGCCCCCCACACCACGCGTCCGTCCACGTCGAAGTAGGGTGCTCGCAGGTCTACCCCCCGCACGCGCAGGTCGGTCACCTTCTGCCGGTCGGGGCGGGCCAGCTCCTCGACCGATGCCTCGATCACTGCATCGACTTCCTCCGCTTGCAGCCTAAAATCGGGCCTCCGGGGCAGCGTGCCCACCACTGGCAGCACCAGGTGGTTGCTGGCCCCCACGAACAACTCGGAAAGGGTACCGAGCACCGTCACCGATGCGGGGTGGATGCCCACCTCTTCGTCGGCCTCACGCAGGGCGGTGTCGATCAGCGTGGCGTCGGCCGGCTCCCGGCGGCCACCGGGCAGGGCAATCTGCGCGCTGTGCACGCCCGCGTAGGTAGGCCGCTGAATCAGCGGAAACCGCAGAGAAGCTCTGTCAGGATAGAGGGCAATCAGCACCGCACTCTGGCGGGTCCGGGCGTTCGGTTTCCACCGTGGCAGCGCTCCGCGGGCGTCGGGTCCGCCGCCGGTACGCAAGCTGCTGCTCATGCGGGCGTGGGCCTCCGGGCCGGGCAGACGGGTGGCGAGGCGCGCTTTCAGCC
>JBARYS010000649.1:0-1564 GCA_049648155.1 Catalinimonas sp.
CAAGAAGACCGGGAACATCCAAGGGGCGTACGTATGTAGTAACTCATCCCACCGACGGTACCGTCCGCACCGCGTGAGTGCATCCGCCCGCACGTTAAATCATGAAAAGGAACATTATTTTCGTCAAAGTGTTTTATTTTTGTTCGTTGAGTGTCAAGAACGTCCACCTCCATTTACCCCCGCCCATGCTTCGTTTCGCCGCCTGTCTCTTGTTTGGTCTCCTGACGCTCACCGCCGCCGCCCAATCCGAGGCGGACTACCTGCCGAAGACCGTCGTCATCAAGGTGCGACCGGAGTTCCGGGCGGCCTGCACTCCCACCTCCATTGAAGAGCCCGCCCTGCGCGCGGCGCTGCAAAGCTTGAGAGGCGAGGTGAAGAAGATGTTCCCCCGTCATCAGGATGCCACCAAGCCCGCCGCCCGCACCGCAAACGCGTCGGCCGTCGACCTGTCGCTGATCTACCGGATTGAGTACGCCGCCGACGTGCCGCTGCCGAAGGCCATCGCCCGGCTGCACCACACGGGGCGCTTGGTCTACGCCGAGCCTTACTACATCCACCGCACGCAGTTTCAACCAAATGACCCGAACCTGGCTCTACAGATCAACTATCTGAACGTGATCGGCCTGTTCGACGCCTGGGACATCACGACCGGCGACACCACGGTGACCATCGCGGTGGTGGACTCCGGCACCGACTGGGATCACCACGATTTGGTCGACAACATTGCCTACAACTGGGATGACCCCATCGACGGGCTGGACAACGACAACGACGGCTACGTCGACAACTTCCACGGCTGGGACCTTGCCGGGGCCGACTTTGCCAACTCGCAGGAGGACAACGACCCCAACATCACGGGCAACAACAACAACCACGGCACGCACGTGTCGGGCATTGCCGCCGCCACCACCGACAACGACACCGGCGTGGCGGGCGTGGGGTTCCGGTGTAAGCTGCTGCCGATCAAAGCCGCCGCCGACAACGACGAACGCTCCCGCGGGCGGGGCCTGATCATTGCGGGGTACCAGGGCATCGTCTACGCCGCTGACCAGGGGGCCGACGTGATCAACTGCTCTTGGGGTGGCCCGGCGCGCTCTTTCTTCGGGCAGGATGTGATCGACTACGCCACCTCGCAGAACAGTCTGGTCGTGGCCGCCGCCGGCAACAGCAACCTGAACCAGGCGTTCTACCCCGCCGCCTTCGAGGGCGCGCTCTCCGTGACCTGGACCGACAGTGAGGACCGCAAGGCCAACAGTGCCAACTACCACACCTCCGTCGACATCAGCGCGCCGGGCGTCCGCATCTACAGCACGTACTGGGACGAGACCTACGGCTTCTCGGACGGCAGCTCGATGGCCTCGCCGATCGTGGCGGGTGCGGCGGCACTGGTGAAGGCAGAGTTTCCCGACTACACCGCCCGGCAACTCGGCGAGCAGTTACGCATTACGTCGGACGCCAGCTTTTACGACGTGGGCAACAACCGGAACTTCGAAGGGTTGTTGGGGCGCGGTCGCCTCAACGTGCTGCGTGCGCTTACCGAACGCCGCCCCGCCGTGCGCGCCTC
>JBARYS010000650.1:0-10279 GCA_049648155.1 Catalinimonas sp.
GTCGTACTCGTAAGAGCTGTCGGCTACCTCGATGAGCAGAAGCACGTCGGCCGGGCCGGGGTGTCCGGCGGCGTAGTAGTCCTCTTGGGGCCGCAGCAGGATGAGGTCCGGCTCAGGTTCGGAGTACTCGTCGAGATGCAGTGGATTTTGCACTCTAACGATTACTGACCTACCGAAAGCTTCTGTAAACAGAGCGTTCAAGCGGTCGACGTGGGCGGCATGGAAACGACCGACGGCACTCATGGCGATAATTTCTCCCCGGATCAATTCGACACGGGTACCGGGTTTGAAAATGCCCGTCTCGGCCATCCGGTAGTACTCCTCGACCGTGAAGCGATAGGTGGTAACGGCGGCGCTCATGGGGAAAGTTAGCCAAAGTGACGGGGACGCGATTGTTGACGGCGGAAGAAGAAAGCCGGACGATGCAGGTAAGGTTTAGAGCGTGTTTGGACTTTGCTTTTAGAGCGAACGCCGCCAAATCTCGTTTTGAACGAGTCGAGAGGAGTGAGCGTAGCCCAAGCTACGTGATCGAAGAGCGAGGAAGTGCAGCATGACATTGGGCAAGAACAGCCTGAAGGGCAAAGTCCAAACACGCTCTTACAGTACCCACGTCGCCCGATTGAAGGTAACCAACGTACGACGGAAGGCCGTGACGGACTGAACTACCGATTTCCTACGCTTCCACGTGAATCAGCGACTCGTCGCGGGCGGGCAGCAGCGAGTGGCCCATTAGGTGGCAATCGACCGCGCGGGCGGCCTCGCGGCCTTCCGAGATGGCCCACACCACCAGCGATTGCCCACGGCGGGCGTCGCCGGCGGCGAACACACCCGGCGCGCTGGTTTCATAATTCTCGGTCTTCAGGTTGCCGCGCGGGTCCAGCGCCAGCTCAAACTCGTCGATCAGGCCGCCCTTCTGCATGTGCAGGAAGCCGACGGCCAGCAGTGCCAATTCGCAAGGAACCTCGCGCTCAGTGCCGGGCACTTCCACAAACTGCGGGCGGCCGTCCTTGACCTTCCACTCGATTTCGACCAGTTGCAGCGCCCGCAGGTTGCCCAGTTCATCGCCGAGGAAGGCCTTGGTCAAAATGGACCACCGGCGCTCGCAGCCCTCTTCGTGCGACGACGACGTGCGCAGCGTCATGGGCCAGTGCGGCCAGGGGTTGTCTTCGCTGCGCACCTCGGGCGGCTTGCTGAGCAGTTCGATCTGCGTGACCGACTTGGCCTGCTGGCGGTTCGAGGTGCCCACGCAGTCCGCGCCGGTGTCGCCGCCGCCGATCACCACCACTTGCTTGCCGGTGGCGCTGATCTCTTCCTTCCAGTCCCACCAGTTCGGCTCGTGGTGCAGGTCGCTCACGCCGGTCACGCGGCGGTTCTGCTGCGAGAGGAAGTTCATGGCGTAGTGCACGCCTTTCAGATCACGGCCGGGAATGGGCAGGTCGCGCGGCACGGTCGAGCCGACGCAGAGCACCACGGCGTCGTAGTCGGCCTTCAGTTCGGCGCCCGTGACGTCTACACCCACGTTTACACCGGTTTTAAACTCGATGCCCTCTTCGCGCATCACCGCCACGCGGCGGTCGACCACCCACTTCTCCAGCTTGAAGTCGGGGATACCGTAGGTGAGCAGCCCACCGATCTTGTCGGAGCGCTCGAAGACCGTCACCAGGTGGCCGGCGCGGTTCAGTTGCGCCGCCGCCGCCAACCCGGCCGGGCCGGAGCCGACCACCGCCACGCGCTTGCCGGTGCGCTCGGTGGGGGGATTGGCCTTGATCAGACCCAGCTCGAAGGCCTTCTCGGCAATCGACTTCTCGATGTGCTCAATGGCCACCGGCGGCTGGTTGATGCCCAGCACGCACGACCCCTCGCAGGGGGCCGGGCAGATGCGCCCTGTGAACTCCGGAAAGTTGTTGGTCGACTCAAGTACCTCGATGGCCTCCTCCCAATCGCCCCGGTAGGCGGCGTCGTTGAAGTCCGGAATGTTGTTTCCCAGCGGGCAACCGTTGTGGCAGAAGGGCACGCCGCAGTCCATACAGCGGGCAGCCTGTTGCTTGGTCTTCTCTTCCGGAAACGTCAGGTAGATTTCTTGGTAGTCTTGAATGCGAAGTTCGGCTGTTTTGGTTGGGGGGAGTTCCCGGCCGTATTCCATGAATCCTCTTGGCTTTCCCATGATTTTTCTACGCTTTTGATCACTTCTTTATTTTCCTGTTTGCGCCGTTCCAGCACGGCGCGGTACTCACGCGGCATCACCTTGACGAACTGCGGCAGTGCGTTCTGCCAGTCTTCGAGCAGTCCGAGCGCCACGGCGCTTTCGGTGTAGAGGGCATGGTCTTCCAACATCCGGCGGACGCTCGCCTCATCGTCGGCGTCGAGCGCCTCCAAGTCCACACCTTCCAGGTTGCAATGCGCGGGGAAGATGCCCCCCTGGTCATGTACGTAGGCGATGCCGCCGCTCATGCCGGCCGCGAAGTTGCGCCCCGTCGGGCCGAGCACCACCACCTGGCCGCCGGTCATATACTCGCAGCCGTGGTCACCCACGCCTTCGACCACCGCCCGCGCACCCGAATTACGAACGCAGAAGCGCTCGCCGCCCCGGCCGCGGACGAAGATCTCGCCGTCGGTGGCTCCGTAGCACGCCACGTTGCCCACAATGATCTGATCGCTGGGCTTGAAGCGCGCCTCCCGGTCGGGGTAGACCACCAGGCGCGCGCCCGACAGCCCCTTGCCGAAGTAGTCGTTGGCTTCGCCTTCCAGCTCAAAGTGCAGCCCCGACGCCCCGAAGGCCCCAAAGCTCTGCCCGGCCGACCCTTTAAAGCGGTAGTGAATAGTGCCCGGGGCCAGCCCGGCGCTGCCGTAGCGCAAGGACACCTCGTTCGACAGCATCGTGCCGACGGCACGGTCGGTGTTGATCACGTCGAACCGCGCCTGCACCGACATCTGGTTGTCGAGCGCCGGGCGGGCGGCGCGGATCAGGCGGTGGTCCAGCACGTGGTCGAGGCCGTGGTCCTGCTCCCGCTGCTTGTAGAGGCCCGGCGTGGCCGGTTCGGGCGCACGCTGTTCGGGCGAGGCGTCTGCGGTCTCGACGGGCGCGGTGCCGGTCACCACCGAGGCCACCTCCGTCACGGTCGAGGAGCGGTAGAGCAGCCCGCGCAGGTCGAGCTTACGCAGCTTCCAGTAATCCAGGTTTTCGCGCACCCGCAGGCACTGCGTCTGGCCCACCATCTCATTGACGGTGCGGAAGCCCAGTTCGGCCATGATCTCGCGCAGCTCGCGCGCCAGGAAGCGGAACAGGTTCACGACGTGCTCGGGGTCGCCCGTGAAGAGCTTGCGCAGGTCGGGATCTTGCGTGGCGATGCCCACCGGGCAGGTGTTCAGGTGGCATTTGCGCATCATGATGCAGCCCTCGACCACCAGCGCGGCGGTGGCCACGCCTACCTCCTCGGCCCCAAGCAGGATCGCCACGGCCACGTCGCGGCCGGTACGAATCTGCCCGTCGGTCTGTAGGGTCACGCGGCTGCGCAGGTCGTTCTTCACCAGCGTCTGGTGCGCCTCGGCCAGGCCGATCTCCCACGGTACGCCCGCGTGGCGGATCGACGAGAGCGGCGAGGCACCCGTGCCGCCGTCGTGGCCCGAGATCAGGATCACGTCGGCGTGCGCCTTTGACACGCCCGCCGCGATGGTGCCCACGCCCGCCTCCGATACCAACTTCACGTTGATGCGGGCGCGGCGGTTGGCGTTTTTCAGGTCGTAGATCAGTTGCGCCAGGTCCTCGATCGAGTAGATGTCGTGGTGCGGCGGCGGCGAGATCAGCCCCACGCCCGGCGTCGAGTTGCGCACGCGGCCGATCCAGTCGTCCACCTTGTGGCCGGGCAGTTGTCCGCCCTCGCCGGGCTTTGCGCCCTGCGCCATCTTGATCTGAATCTCGTCGGCGTTCGTCAGGTAGTTGCTCGTCACCCCGAAGCGGCCCGAGGCCACCTGCTTGATGGCCGACCGCTCCCAGTCGCCGTTCTCTTTGCGGGCGAAGCGAATCTCGTCCTCGCCGCCCTCGCCGCTGTTGCTCTTGCCGCCGAGGCGGTTCATGGCGATGGCCAGCGTAGCGTGCGCCTCGTGCGAGATCGAACCGAACGACATGGCACCCGTGGCGAAGCGACGAAAAATCTCCTCCTCGGGCTCCACCTCCGCAAGTGGCACCGACGGGCGGTCGGGCTTCAGGTCGAGTAGTCCCCGCAGCGTGCAGGCTTGCCGTACTTGGTCGTTGATCGAGTGCGAATACTTTTTGTAGGTCGCGTAGTCGCCGCGCCGCGTGGCGTGCTGCAGCAGGTGAATCGTGGTCGGGTTGAAGAGGTGAAACTCGCCGGTGCGCTTCCACTGGTAGAGTCCACCCACCTCCAGCCGCTTGCGGGCGGGCGCGTTGCCCTGCGGGTAGGCCAGGTAGTGGCGCACCAGCACCTCGCGGGCCAGGTCGTCGAAGTCGAGGCCACCGAGGCGCGAGATCGTACCCCGGAAGCACTTGTCGATCACCCGGCGGCCGATGCCCAGCGCCTCGAAAATCTGCGCGCCCTTGTACGACTGCAACGTCGAGATGCCCATCTTCGAGAAAATCTTGAGCAGCCCCGCACCGACGGCCTTGACGTAGTTGGCCTGCGCCTGCTCTTCGGTAATCTCGGCGGGCAGCTCGCCCTCGCGCACCAACGCGCCGATGGTGTCGAGGGCCAGGTAAGGGTTCACGGCGGCGGCTCCGTAGCCGATCAGCGTGGCGAAGTGGTGCGTCTCGCGCACGTCGCCGCCCTCCACGACCAGTCCGGCGCGGGTGCGCAGCCGCTCGGCCACCAAGTGGTGGTGCACGGCTCCCGTCGCCATGAGGGTGGGCATCGGCACGCGGTCGGCACCGGCGGCACGGTCCGAAATGATCAGCACGTTCAACCCCGCGCGGACGGCCTTGCCGGCGGCGGTGCGGAGCTCGTTTACGGCGGCTTCGAGCGCACCGGGATCGCCCGACGCTGGGAAGGTGGCGTCGAGCACGTGGCTGCGGAAGTGCGGGTGCTTCAGGTGCTTGAGCTTGTCGAGGTCGGCGTTCAGCAGCACGGGCTGCGAGAGGCCGATCTGGCGGCAATCTTCCGGAATGGGCTCCAAAATGTTGCCCGCCGGGCCGATGGCACTCTCCAACGACATCACCAGCCGCTCGCGGATGGGGTCGATGGGCGGGTTGCTCACCTGCGCGAACAACTGCTTAAAGTAGTGACTCAGGTGCTGGCTGTGCTCTGAGAGCACGGCCAGCGGTGTGTCGGCCCCCATCGAACCGATGGGCTCCTTGCCCTGCGCGGCCATCGGCGTCAAGATCACCTTCAGGTCCTCGCCGGTGGTGCCGAACTGAAGCTGGCGGCGGAAGAGCTGCTCGTCGTCGTAGCTCGGCGTGGGCACGGGCGCGTCGGGCAGCGCTTCGAGGCGCTCCTTGTGGTCGGCGAGCCACTCTCCATAGGGGTGCTCGGAGCAGATTTCGGCCTTGATCTCTTCGTCCGACACGATGCGCCCCTCCTGCATGTCGACCACGAACATGCGGCCGGGTTGCAGGCGTCCTTTCTGTAGGATAGTGGCCGGGTCGACGGGCAGCGCACCCGCCTCCGAGGCCATGATCACGCGGTCGTCGTCCGTCAGGCAGTAGCGCGAGGGGCGCAGGCCGTTGCGGTCGAGCGTCGCGCCGACCATCCGGCCGTCGGTGAAGCAGACCGAGGCGGGGCCGTCCCAAGGCTCCATCATGGCGGCGTGGTACTCGTAGAAAGCGCGCTTCTGCGGGTCCATGCCCCGGTTTTCCTGCCACGCCTCGGGGATGAGCATCATCATCACGTGGGGCAGCGAGCGGCCGCTGAGGGCGAGCATCTCGACGATGTTGTCGAGGTTGGCCGAGTCGGAGTAGGCCGCGTCGCAGATCGGCGCGATCATCATCAGCTCCTCCTTAGAGAAGAGGCCCGACTCGAAGATGGCTTCTTTCGACTTCATCCAGTTCACGTTGCCGCTGATGGTGTTGATCTCGCCGTTGTGCGCCAGGAAGCGGAACGGCTGCGCCAGCTTCCACTTCGGAAAGGTGTTGGTCGAGAAGCGCGAGTGGACCATCGCCAGCGCCGAGGTGAGGCGTTCGTCTTGCAGGTCGAGGTAGTAGGTGCGCACCTGCGCCGTGCGGAGTTGCCCCTTGTAGACCAGCGTGCGGTGCGAGCAGGAGATAAAGGCGAAGAAGTCTTCCTCTTCGGCCGGAATGGTCTTCTCGATGATGTGCTGCGTGTAGTTCTTCAGCACCAACAAGCGGCGTTCGAGCGCGTCGGGATCCATCTCTTGCCGGGGGCATACGAACACCTGCTCGATGCGCGGCTCTACCCGCAGCGCCGAGGGCCCCACGCCGGTGGGATCGGTAGGCACACGGCGGTAACCCAGCAGTTCAAAGCCGAGTCGTTCGAGGTGTTGATTCAGCACGCGGCGGCACGCCTCGCGGGTGGTTTCCTCCTTAGAAAAGAAGAGCGTCCCGACGCCGTACTGCCCGACGGGGGGGAGTTCAAAGTCGAGCACCGACCGCAGGAACGCGTCGGGGAGCTGGATGAGCACGCCCGCACCGTCGCCGGAATCAGGGTCGCAGCCGCAAGCGCCCCGGTGCTCCATATTTTCGAGCATCCGCAGGGCATCGCGGACGTTGGCATGGGATTTTTTGCCTTTCAGATGAGCAACGAAGCCGATCCCGCAGGCGTCGTGCTCCATCTCAGGCAGGTAAAGCGAAGCGGACTCTCGTCCGGTACGTTGGTCGTTCATGCGTATGATTCCGTTGACAAATCTTAGGGCGGACCGGCAGCGTGGTGGGATTGCCAATCCTGATCGTGACGATAGGCGCGCGGCTGATAACCGAGCAAAAGAAACGTAAGATAACCAGATGTTTCTACGCCGGGCAAGAAAGCTAACAGTAAAAAATCACAACAACTTGCGCAATCACCGTTCGTTTGCTGTTTATTTATACACGTTAGCCAAAGAAAAGACAACCGAACGTCCGAAATGTTGAGATTGTGGCGAGATAGGCGGGGGGGGCATAATATTGGGATCGTCTTATTTCCGGAAAAGTACCATTCCGATTTTTCGGCCGCCGCCGGTTGTCTTCCTGCTCCCGGCACCAATGTTGTCCCAAACTACGTATCGATCAACCGTACGGTGCCGTACTCCTGTAAACACCATGAAAAAAGCACTCATACTTACGCTCGTCGTCTTGTTCTTCACCCCCTCACTGCGGGCCGCCGACCCGGGGGCAATCAAGGGCGTCTGGCTGGCTTCGAGCTCCGACGGCAACGGCGACGCGCACATCCGCATCTACGAGCGGGGCGGGCGGTACTACGGCAAGATCGTCTGGCTGGAAGAGCCCAACTTCCCCGACGGCAGCCCGAAGGTCGACGGCTTCAACCCCGACGAGAACCTGCGCGATCGGCCCGTCGAAGGGCTGGAGTTGCTGTCGGGCTTCGAATACGACGGGGACAACGTGTGGGAGGACGGCAAGGTCTACAACCCCGAGGACGGCAAGACCTACAGTTGCAAGCTGACGCTCGTCGACCCCGATAAGCTGGAGGTGCGCGGCTACGTGGGCATCTCGCTCCTGGGCCGCACCGAGACCTGGCGGCGCTTGAAGTGAGGGCGTTTCAAAGCCGGCGCTGCGGGTGGGCCTCTTCCGGGGAAACTTCTCGGCGGGGCAATGACCTTGAGCAGCCGCCGCCACCGATGCCGCCGAGCGGGGCTGGATCGACCCGGCCGCCCTCGAAAGGGTGCGTGCCGAGGTGGAAGAGGAGCGCGCGATGCCGGAATGAGTAGAAAGCACCGCCGAGCGGCAAGAGCACGATAAAAACCACCAACCATATACTGCGGGCGAAACCATGGACATCAAGAACATCCTCAGCCGACTGGCGAGCAACGCCGACGACTTTTTCGACGAGGTGCGGGAGCGCATCACCGAGCACAACGGCGGCTACCGGCCCGTTTACATCCAACCTTACCGAGGGGTAGGGAGCGACCGGGAGCTGTTTCTGAAAGGGCGCGTGCTGGTGGACCGCCAAGTGGAAACGGCCGACGACCGCGACACCGTCTGGAACAACCTGGTGTCGATGTACAAGCGCTTCAACAGTCGTGAGGTGCCCAACGTGCGCGTACAGGCCCGCTTCGGGACGTACCAGCAGGTGGTCACGACCGACGCCGAGGGGTACTTCGAAGTTCGCTTTCACCTGGACGAGCCACTGCCGCCCTGGCGGATGTGGTACCCGGTGGCGCTGAAACTGCTCGACGAGGTGTCGTCGGGCCAGGGAACGGTGCAGGCCACCGGCGAGGTGCAGGTGGCGCACGTCGAAAGTAAGTTCGGCGTCATCTCCGACATGGACGACACGGTGCTGGTGACGGGCGCGACGAACCTGCTCAAGATGGCCCGCCTGACCTTTCTGAACAACGCGCGTACGCGGCTGCCCTTTGCGGGGGTGGCGGCATTCTACCGGGCGCTGCAAAAGGGCGACGACGCGGCGACGCACCCGCTCTACTACGTGTCGAGCAGCCCGTGGAATCTGTACGACCTGCTGCTGGACTTCTGCCGCGTGCACGGCATCCCCGAGGGGCCGCTGCTGCTGCGTGACTACGGCCTCGACGCCCCCGAGAAGAGCATCGAGCGCGACGCGTCGGCCGAACAGGTGGCCGAACACCAGCGCGACGAGCGCCGCGCCGGGGGGCACCTCGACCACAAGCTGGCGCAAATCAAGCTGGTGATGAGCACCACCGACCCGCTGCCCTTCCTGCTGATCGGCGACAGTGGACAGAAGGATCCCGAGATCTACGAGGAGGTTGTGCGCCGCTACCCCGGCCGCGTCAAGGCGATTTATATCCGGGACGTGAGCAGCGCCGCCCGCGACAAAGAGGTACACGAAATTGCCGGGCGGGTGCGCGCGCAGGGCGTCGACATGCTGCTGGTAAAGGACACCGTCGACGCCGCCCACCACGCCTTCGAGCGGGGCTTTATCCGCGCCGAAGCCCTTGAAGACATCGGCCTCGACGCCAAAATCGACCAGGAAGCCCCCAGCGACCTGGAACAGATACTGAAGGGCTGATCGCTTGGTTTTTTAGTCGCTAACTGCAAATTGAGGCGCAGCGCCACGCGCCGGCCATTGTTTACTGCTCATTGCTAACTGTTAGTTGAAATGCCGGACTTGCTGCGCTTCACCGACAAAGGAATCTACTGCGCCGAGGGCGACTTCTACGTCGATCCGTGGTGTCCGGTGGCGCGCGCCGTGCTCACCCACGCGCACGCCGACCACGCCCGCCCCGGTAGCCGTGCCTACCTGGCGACGCCCTATGCGCAGAGTGTCCTGCGGCTGCGGCTGGGCGAAGACATCCACCTTGACACCATGCCCTACGGCGCGGCCCGGACCATCGGTGGGGTGCGGGTCTCCTTTCACCCGGCGGGGCACATCCGTGGGTCGGCGCAGGTGCGCGTCGAGCACAAGGGCGAAGTCTGGGTAGCTTCGGGCGACTACAAGACCGACCCCGACGGACAGGTGGAGCCCTTCGAGCCGGTGCAGTGCCACGCCTTCATCACGGAGTCGACCTTCGGGCTGCCGATCTACCGCTGGACACCCCAGGCGGAGCTACAGCGCGACCTGAACGAGTGGTGGCGAAACAACGCCGCTCGGGGGCTGACCACGTGCGTATTCGGCTATTCGCTCGGCAAGGCGCAGCGGCTGCTGGGGCTGGTCGACCCGAGCATCGGGCCGATCTACGTGCACGGGGCCGTACACAACGTCAACGAGGCGTTGCGTGCCGACGGCATGGTGCTGCCCGACTGCACGCGCGTGACCGGCGACATGAAGAAGGGGGCGTTCGAAGGGGCGCTGGTGGTGGCCCCGCCGTCGGCCCTGAACACGCCCTGGATGCGGCGCTTTTCTCCCTACGTCACCGGCTACGCTTCGGGGTGGATGGCGCTGCGTGGGGCGCGCCGCCGCCGCGCCGCCGACCGGGGGTTTATTCTCTCCGATCACGCCGACTGGGACGGTCTCTGGTCGGCCGTGCGGGCCACCGGCGCGGAGCGCGTCTTTGTCACCCACGGCTACAAGGCGGTATTCGCTCGTTGGTTGCGCGAGCAGGGACTCGACGCCCACGACGCCGACACGCAGTACGAAGGGGAACAGGAAGAGTCGGCCGCCGAGGCGCAGACCGACGCCGCCTGATGCCGCGCCCGCACGATTTCCTAGCTTTGCGGCGATGCACTTTGAACCGCTCACGGGGGTAC
>JBARYS010000651.1:0-3007 GCA_049648155.1 Catalinimonas sp.
AGCCCGCTCACGTTGAAGGCGCTCACGGTCGCTTCGCTCGGCACCAGCGCATCGGTGGTGTCCTCGCGCGGCGAGCCGTCCACGCGCTTGCCCGAGTAAAAGGCCGTCAGCTCCCAACTCTCGGCGACCTCCACGGTGGCGGCCGCCCCCCGGAAGAAGGTAGTCTCCAGCACCGAGGTGTAGGGCCGGATGCCGAGCGCGGGGCGGCGCACGGTCGCCACGGCCTCGCCGCCCTTCCCCAGGGCGAAGCCCGACGCCAGCAGCAGCCCTTGCCCGACCTGCAGTTGGTAGTCGCCCACAGCCAGCCGGCGCAGCCGCCCCCGGTTCTCGACCTGTACGTGTGCTGAGAGGTAGTCGAAGAGGTAGGTGCGCTCGGCGGGTCGCCAGGCGAAGGGCTCGCCCGCGTCTTTTTCCAGCGTAAAGCCCGCGCTGAAGTCGCCCGCGCGGGCCACGCGGTAGCGGGCGTAAAGGTGATCGGGCGAGCCCGCGAAGCGTGTGGCCGGCGAGCCGTCCGTGTTCGTATCGGGCGGCAGGTAGCCGCGCGCTTGCTCCAGGTTGCGGCGGTAGCGCAGCAGCAGGTAGTGGAAGTCGGCGTCGCGCAGGCGTTCACGCACCGAGCGGGGGTCGCGGCCGCGCAACCCTGTGCCTACCCGCACGAAGGGCAGCAGGCGGCGAATCACCTCCACGTCGAAGCCCGGCACGGCTTGTAGTTCGTAGAGCGACAGCAGCGGCCCGAACGTGGCGCGGTATTCCAGCAAAGCTTCGGTCTGGGCGGTTGTCAGCAGGTAAAGCGCTTGCAGCTCCTCGCGGTCGGCCCGGTTCAGGTCCAGCGGCGTGCGGTAGAACTGGTAGAGCGTCTCGTAGAGGTCATCGTAGTTGGCGTCGGCCTCCGGCTGGTCGAACAGCTCCTGAATGAACGCGTCGAGGTCTACGTCGGGCACCGGCGGCGTCTGCGCCCGCACCCATCCGGTCAGCAGCAGTCCCAGCAAAAGGAGCCTACTCCGCATCGCGCCGGTCGAGGGTGTACTGCAAGGAGAGGTGGTGCGACCAGCCCAGGGCGGGGTGCGTGCTCACGGCGTAGTCGAGCCCGAAGCGGCGGCGTTGCAACCCGGCCCCAAAATAGCCCACCGCCGGGTCGGACGAGAAGCCCGTGCGCACCTCGACGAGGTCGGCCACGCGGTAGGCCAGCCCCACGCGGTAGAGCGCCGGGGCGTCCACGTCTTTCTCGGTTTCGGCCGTCAGCCAGACGCGCTCGGTGGGTTCCCAGGCCACGCCCGCCCGCAGCACGGTCGGCAGGCGCTCGTCGGTGTCGCGCACGAGCCGTGCCTGGTTGAGGTTCGACACCGCCGCCCCGAAATGGAGCTTGGGCACCACCGACGCCACCCCGCCGAAGTTGAAGGCCAGCACACCGCGACCGCCCAGCTCGTCGACGCTCACCTGATGATAGACCGCCTGCGCCCCGAGCGTGACCTCGCCGAGGCGGTGGCCGTAGCTCACGCCCGCCTCTTGCTCGCGGTAGAGGGCGTCGCCGAAGTGGCGGAAGTGCAGCCCGCCGTGCCCCCACCGCTCCCCTAGTGGCACCGCCACGGCCAACGCCGCCGTGCTGAACGAAGCTTGTTGGAAGCGATTTTCAAAGAAGAGGCCCGCCGTGACCTGCTCCACCCCCGCCAGCCCGCCGGGGTTGTTGAAGACCGACCAGACGTCGCGCAGCGTGGCACCCGCCCCGGCCAGTCCCCAGGTGCGCCCACCGACGGGCGGATCGTCCCCCCCGGCGTGCCCTACAAGGGGCAGCAAAAGCAGCAAACAGACGAGCGGGCGCTTCACCGGCACAAGGTAGGTTGCACCGGTCGAACCGATTGCCCGCAAGAAAAGAAAGCCGCGACGCCGGCAGTTTCCGGAGTCGCGGCCAAACCGTGAGGGAGTCGATCGTTCGGGTCGTTCTTGTGCAGGACTGATGCTCCTGTCGTGATTACTCCCTGAGCCACGCTTCGGCCGCTTCAATGCTTTCGAAGATGCGCATTTCGAAGCCTATCTCCGGCACCAGCGTGAGGAAATCTTCTGCCGACAGCGCCGCGAACACGTCGGGTGACACTACGTGGGCGAACTGCTTCAGGCCCGCCGCCAGCGCCCGGGGCATCCAGACGTGGGCGAGCCAGTCGTTGGCATCACCCCACGAGCCTTCCAGCCGGCGGTTGTCGTTGAGCAGCTTGCTGTGGCCGTGCCGCTCGAAGGAGGTCAGGCCATGCATGGCTGCTGCCCGCACCTCGTCGCTCGCCACGCGGCCGATCCAGTTGTTGTAAAACCAGCCGCCGGCCTCGTCATAATACCCTTCGAAGTAAACTTCACCGACGCTGTTGCAGAGTAGGTTATGCATGACTGCACTTGAGTAAGGCTTTCGGCCGCAGTGACCGCAGATAATATTTGCCGGGCTCCCCTTACGTCACGATGACCGGCGCGAAAGACGGGCGCGCTCGGGGCCTGAAAAAACCCGGTGGGCAATACTAGGCGCGGCCGACGTAGCGCCGGGTGGGGTGTCGATCCGGCCGGAGTAAGGAGTTCGACCCAAGGCGGACACCACCCGCCGAAACCGCACGGCGCGGCCACTCACCTTACGTCTTCCCTCGCAGCCGGCGAGATTGCCGGGCACCCCGAGGCGTACGGACAGGCCCTTCCGGCGGGGAGTTGCGGCGGAAAAGGCACGCACCCGCGACGCGTCGGTAGATCAACCCTTCAGCCCGTTGCCGGCCGGGAGGTTGCCGGGCGTAGACATGGCACTACACGATGCCCTCGCGCAGCAGGTCTTGCAGGTGCACGAAGCCCAGCAGCGCGCCCCCCTCGTCGGTCACGACCAGTTGCGAGATGCGGTGCGTTTGCAGCAGGCGCAGCGCCTCGGTGGCGTAGGCGTCGGCCGACACGGTGCGCGGGGTGGCCGTCATTAGGTCGGCGGCGCGCACGCGGATCAGGTCGCGCGGCGCGCGGGTGGTGAGCATCCGCCGCAGGTCGCCGT
>JBARYS010000652.1:0-2842 GCA_049648155.1 Catalinimonas sp.
GGGCAGCAGCGCGTAAAGAAAGAGCGCCGCCACCGCCGGCACCACGCCGATGCCCAACAGTGGAATCATGAAGCCGAGCAGGGCGATGCTGGGCACCGTTTGCACCACGTTGACGAAGCCCAGCACCGCCGGAGCCGCCCGCCGGTAGCGCGTCAGGGCCACGCCGAGCGTCACGCCCACCGTCAGTGCCAGGCCGAGCGCCGCCAGCGTCAGGCCGAGGTGTTCGAGCGTCTGCGCTCCAATCTCGGCGCGCTTGCTCCAAAGGAAGGCGAGAGTCTGCACGAACGTCCAAATTAAATCGTAAGACGCGAGGGGCGGTCCTCTACGAGTCGACGCGCGGAAATATTCTTTTTAAACCCCGCTAATCGCCCGTGATCCTGACGTCGGCGGGGGTTTCGTCCTACCAAACGAGCGCACTCAAATATCGCGCATGGACAGAATTATATTCTGCCTAAACCCTTGGATAACGTAGCGATAACATAATATTCATATTGTGAAACATCATAATATACAACTAACAAAATATTAATTGCCCTCGCTTGGGTTCTGGTGGGGTGCTTCCGATCTTTGCAACGTCAAACAAATCAAGGCTCTAAAGCCATGCTTAAAAACACTTTTCTACTCGTCCTGCTGCTGCTGGCAGGCTCCGTGTTCGCCGAGGGTGGCGACGCGAAGATCAGCAAGCCTGAACGCTTCGAAGTATCGGTCGAAGCACTCGAAAATCAGCCCCGCCGGATCGTACGCGTGCTGGTGGTCAACAACCAGGAAGCGCCCGTCAAAGTGGTGGTGACCTCGCCCAACGGCGAAGTGCTGCTGCGCGACAAGGTGGCCGACCTCGCCCAGTTTACCCGTAACTACGTTCTCGACGAGGCCCAGACGGGCACCTACACGTTCCGCATCTCGAACGGTGCCTACGAGGTGACCCGCCGCATCGAAGTGCGGTAACGCTATTGTGTGTGAAGATTGAAAGCGGCGCGCCGGACGGGTGCGCCGCTTTCTTTTTGCAGGGGGCAGCCGGAGCGCCAAAGTTGGTTCCGACGCGCGACGGCGGTATCTTCCCCGGCATGTTCCTCGGGTCGCTTTCGCTGCGCCGCTTCACCCACGCCGGCATCGACGACGCCTTGCCCGCCCGCGAGCGGCGGGTGGTCAGCCTGATGAACCGGTTCGCGGTGGTGGCGGTGGGCTTTTTCATGACCATCACGGTCCTCGACGCGTTCGGGGGGCTGACCGTAAATGTGCCCATCGACCTGGCGAACGTGGTGGGCTTCGCGCTGCCGATCTGGCTGCACCACCGGCGGCGCTACCAGTTGGCGCGGCAGTACTTCGTCTGGTTCGGGCTGACGATGGTCACCCTCGTCAACCTGCTTTACGACGTACGCGGCCTGCCGCACCTGTACTATCTAGTTAACGTCACGCTCATCATCTTGCTCTTCCAGCGGCGGGCGGCGGTGGTGCTCTACTTTTCGCTGTCGCTGCTGAGCTACGCCCTCACGCAGTGGTACCAGTGGTTCCACCCGCCGCTGCTCTCCATCGATCCGTTCGTGATCCGCGTGGCCGCCGTGGTGACGCCCGTGGTGGTGATCTTCTTCCTGAACGTGGCGATGTTGCTCTTCTTCCGCCGCCTGAACGGTGACTACGAGCAGCAGCTCTTGGCCCAACAAGAGCAGATCAGCGCGCAGGCCGACCAACTACGCGACCGCAACGTGGCCCTCGAAGGGACGTTGAGTCAACTCAAAGAGACGCAGGCGCAACTAGTGCAGTCGGAGCGGATGGCCTCGCTGGGGCAGCTCACGGCGGGCATCGCCCACGAGATCAACAACCCCCTCAACTTCATCACGGCGAACGTCCCCGCCCTGCGTCAAGACGTGGAGGAGCTGGCCGAACAGGTAAGCACCCCGAACGGCACCACCGCCGAGCTGCGCGAGGAGATCGGCCTGCTGCTGGACGGCGTGGCCGAGGGGGCCGCACGCATGCAGCAGATCGTGCGCCACCTGCGCAGCTTTAGCCGCCTCGACGAGAAGGCCCGCAAGGTCGTGAAGCCGCAAGAGGGGCTGGAGAGCACGCTGGCGCTGGTCTCGCCGGCGTGGGCGGGGCGTGTGGTGGTGGTCAAGAACTACGCCGCCGACCTGCCGCCCGTGGAGGTCGACCCTGGTCAACTCAACCAAGTATTTTTAAACCTGATGACGAACGCAGGCTTAGCCATGGCTGACGGCGGCACGCTCACCTTGACGACGCGCGGTGCCCCCGGCGGCGTGGCGATCGACATCGCCGATACGGGCACGGGAATGACGGCCGAGGTCTGCGCGCGGGTGTTCGAGCCGTTCTTCACCACGCGCGAAGTGGGCAGCGGCACCGGGCTGGGGCTGGCCGTCAGCTACGGCATCGTTCAGCAGCACGGCGGCACGTTGAAGGTCCAGAGCACACCCGGGCAAGGCAGCACGTTTACCATCTGGTTGCCAGGAGTGAGTTAAACAAAACGGTGCTGAATTCGTTGTGGCACGAATCAGCCCCCGCGCCGTCACGGGCCGCTCTCTTTTTTCTGGTCGCTTTTTACCACCACCTCATGACCCATCACCTATCCGCCCTCCGCCGGCTCTGCCTGTGGGGCAGCCTCCTGCTTGCCGTGCCCGCCGCCGCGCAGCAAGAGGGCGTCGACGATCTGTTCGACCCCAGCCAGTACGAAGCCGCCGACGACAGCAAGATCCGCGCGTATTGCAACAACAAGGTCGCCAACCTGAGCCCCACAAACCTGCTGAGCGTGAGCTACGACGTGGTCACGCCGTTCGACCTGCGGTCGCGTGCGGCGAACGACGGCGAGGAGATCACCACGCCGATGGGCATC
>JBARYS010000653.1:0-8874 GCA_049648155.1 Catalinimonas sp.
GCTGCATCGGCGAGGCTTTTCAACAAAGCGCAGGATAAAATTTGTCGCTCGTAGCCGTTTGAGGTTCAGCCCGAACAAGTCTAGTAGGCGTTCCTCTAATGCGCCGTCTTCTCGGCGGGCGGCGCGCTGGCGTGGTAGTCGCGGCGGATGCGCCCGGCGAAGTCGTCGAGTAGTTCGTGCACACGTTCGGTACGGTCGGCGCTGACGATCACGCCGACGTGATACTTTTTCTGCATCCGCCAGCGGATTTCCGGCTCGGGGAAGCCGCCGTAGTCAGGGTGCTCGAAGCGCGACAGGCTCACGATCAGGCCCGTCGGCTGGTGCCGCACCTCGGGCAGTTGGTAGGCCTCGCCGCGCACCAGCGCCGACTCCAGCCGCGCCCACTCGCGCCAGAGGTTCACGCCCGAGGCCACCTCCACCATCTCGGCGATGTGCGCCCCACCCACACGTCCGGAGGTCTCCAGGAAGTAGAACTCGCCCGTGTCGTGGCGCTTAATAAACTCCGTGTGCGAGGCCCCCGCCCGCAGGCCGAACTCCTTGAGCACGCGCCGCACGAGGACTTGCAGCGCGCGGTCGTCGTCACCGTCGGGCTCGGTGGTGACGGTGCGGAACACGCCGCCGCCGTGGGCCACGTCGAACGGCGGGGCCAGGTAGCGCGACGTGCGGCAGAAGATCACCTCACCGTCGTGCGAGAGCGCGTCCACGTGGTAGACATCACCGGGCGCAAACTGCTCCAAGAGGTAGCGGTGGCGGTCGTCGCCGAGGTTTCCGAGCACCGACCAGAGCTCGTCGGCGCTTCCCATCTTTTTGATGCCCGTGGCCGAAGCTTCGCTGCGAGGCTTCACCATCCAGGGCGGGGCCACGCGCTCGGTGTAGGCCCCGATGGCGGCGTCGTTGAACAGCGGCACGAACGGCGGCACCGGAATGCCCGCCCCGGCGGCGCGCTCGCGCATGGCCAGCTTATCGCGAAAGTAGCGGGCGGTAGTACCCCCCATGCCGGGCGTGCGGAAGTGCTCGCGCAGGTGGGCGGTCCGCTCCACGTCGAAGTCGTCGAGCGCCACGAAGCGATCTACCGCCCGTTCGCGCATCAGCCAGGCCACGCCGGCCAACAGGCGGGCGTCGTCCCAGGTGCCGTCGGGGTTTTCCTGCATGTAGAAGGCCTCGTCGATGGCGTCGTGGGGCCACGGCTCTTCGCGCAGCTTCTCGCCGGTAATCAGCAATACGGTGTGGCCCTCTTCTTTCAGGGCATAAATCAACGCTTCGCCTTTGAAATAACCAGTCACGCAAACGAATGTAGCCATCTGAAGCAGGGTAATGGTGAAGAGATAGATAGGCAGGACTTACGACATCTCGGCAGTGACCCACCTCCGAGGTCTCGCTGGGATGTAATATTATAAAATGTCGGGCCGAGGCTAGTGCACTTCAACAGGGCGAATGACGGGTCAGGCATCTTGCGGAGGCACACTAGGTCGTGTTGACATATAACCTACTGATGCTTTCGGCCCGTATTCTGCGCCGCTTTCGTTGGCCGATGCGCTACCTAGGCGGCCCCGCAATTGCCCGCCTCAAGCGACTTGATTACGCGCAAAAAGATGCGCGAAACCGTGAAATCATTTTATGTGTCAACACGACCTAGCAGCGAGCTCTTCCCCACGTTGTTTTTCCCCGTGAAGAGGTTCAGACGGCTCAAGCGGTCCACCTTCAGTTCGCGGAGCAGCCGAAAATTCTCGACGTGAAAGCTGCAGATCATGTGCGGTAAAGCAACAAACGTAAACGGAACGCCCCGGTGATGGCACCCACGCGCCCCGTGTCTTCGGTCATCTGTCTTAAAACACCGCCGCCGCGATCTGCTTGACCGCGTCCGACTTCGACATGGAGTAATAGTGCAGGCAGGGCACGCCGAACTCGATTAGCTCTTTCGACTGCTGAATGCCCCACTCGATGCCGACCTGCTTGGCGGCTTTGTTATCCTCGCAGTTCTCGACGGCGTCGACGAGGTCGTCGGGCAGGTCGATGTGGAAGATGCTGGGCAACACCGTGAGTTGGCGCTTGGTCGTGAGTGGCTTCAGGCCGGGGATGATCGGCACGGTGATGCCCTGGTCGCGGCAGCAGCGGACGAATTCGAAGTACTTTTGGTTATCGAAGAACATCTGCGTGACGATGTACTCCGCGCCCATGTCGACCTTTTGCTTCAAGTATTTGAAGTCGGAGCGCAGGCTCGGGGCCTCGAAGTGTTTTTCGGGGTAGCCGGCCACGCCGATGCAAAAGCTCGTCGGGTGGGCGGGGTCGAGTTCGTCGTCGAGGTAGACACCTTGGTTCATGTTCGTCACCTGGCCGAGGAGTTCGGTGGCGTAGGCGTGCCCCTCCGGCTCGGGAGCGAAGCGCCCTTCCGACTTGATGGGGTCGCCGCGCAGCACCAGCACGTTGTCGATGCCCAGAAAGTCGAGGTCGATCAGCGCGTCTTCGGTCTCCTCTTTCGTGAAGCCCCCGCAGATCAGGTGCGGCACGGCGTCGACCTGGAAGCGGTGCTGAATGGCCGCGCAGATGCCCACCGTGCCGGGGCGCTTACGGGTGGTGCGCTTTTCGAGCAGCCCGTTCTCGCGGCTCTTGTAGACGTACTCCTCCCGGTGGTAGGTCACGTCGATAAAAGCGGGCTTGAACTCCATCAGCGGCTCAATGGCTTCGATCAATCCTTGTAGGCTCTGCCCCTTCAGCGGCGGCAGGATTTCAAAAGAGAATAGCGGTTGGCCGTTGGCACGGCTCAGGTGTTCGGTAAGTTTCAAGACGATGTCTTCAGCGTTTTTGATTGCAAAGCGTTATTCAGCGACTTCTTCGAGCCAGTCGGCGGGGGGCAGCAGGTCGGCCACAGGCACGGTGAAGCCCGGCAGCACGTCCGAGCACAGCGTCTCCTCTTCGGTGAATAGGTTGAGCAGTTGGTAGCTGCCCTCGCGTAGTTCGCACACCTCGACGGCGCGGTTGCCCAGTTCTGCCGGCCAGTGCTCGCGTACCCCGTGGCGTTCGTAGAGCGCCTTTTTGTCGATGCGGTCGCGGCATACTGACCCCGCCGAAACAATCTCAACGAGCAAGTCCGGTGCTCCCGTGATGTTTTTCAGATTGAGAATGTGGTTTCCTTGCGCCACGTAGATGACGTCCGGCCGCACCACGTCTTCATCGGACAGCACTACATCCAGCGGTGCGGGCAAAACGATTCCCAGGCGAGGCGTACGTACGTGGGCGCGCAGAGCTTCCGAGGTTCGGGCCATGCTCTCCTGATGCGCTGGAATGGGGGCAGGACTCATGATTAGTTTACCGTCGATGATCTCGCGCAGCACCACCTCGGGCGGTAGCTCCGCGTCGGCCCGCGCCGGCGTCCAGGTGTCGGTTGTGGCTGCCATGCTCGTGTAACCTAGGCGTCGTAATTCAGGTTCGGGGCCAGCCAGCGCTCCATCTCCGCCTGCGGCACACCCTTGCGCGCGGCGTAGTCGCGCACCTGGTCGCGCTCGATCTTACCCAACCCGAAGTAGCGGGCCTGCGGGTGGGCGAAGTAGAGGCCGCTCACCGACGAGGCCGGGTACATCGCGTAGCTCTCCGTCAGGCGGATGCCCGTGGCAGCCTCGGCGTCCAGCAGCTCGAACAGGGCGCGCTTCTCGGTGTGGTCGGGGCAGGCGGGGTAGCCCGGCGCGGGGCGGATGCCGACGTACTTTTCGGAGATGAGCTGCTCGTTCGTCAGTTGCTCGTCGGGCGCGTAGCCCCAGAATTCGCGCCTCACGCGGGCGTGCATCCGCTCGGCGAACGCCTCGGCCAGCCGGTCGGCCAGCGCCTTGAGCATGATCGACTGGTAGTCGTCGTGGTCGCGCTCGAACTCGGCCAGTTTCTCCTCGATACCGATGCCGGTGGTCACGGCGAAGCCACCCACGTAGTCGGTGCGGTTGCTCTCGACGGGGGCCACGAAGTCGGCCAGCGCCAGGTTGGGCACGCCCGCCGCTCGCTTGGCCTGCTGCCGCAGGGTGTGCAGCGTGGTCAGTTGCGTGTGGCGCGTGGGCAGCTTCGGGTCGGCCTTGAGCTGGTAGTTCGGCATGGTGCCGGAGATACCGTTTCCGTCGGCGGGTTGTAGTTCCAGCTCTTCGAAGTCGTACAGGATCAGGTCGTCGCCGACGGCATTGCAGGGGTAGAAGCCCACCACGGCGCGCGCGCCGAGCCACCGCTCGGCCACAATCCGGTCGAGCATCTGCCGGGCGTCGTCGTAGAGTTTCTGCGACTCCTCGCCTACCACGGGGTCGTTGAAAATCTTCGGAAACTTGCCCTTCAACTGCCAGGTCTGGAAGAACGGCGTCCAGTCGATGTAGTCGACCAAGTCTTCGAGCGGGTAGTCGTCGAACGTGCGGTTGCCCAAAAACCGGGGCGGCGTGATGGGCGCTTCCCGCCAGTCGATCGCCATCCGGTTGTCGCGGGCGGCGGCCAGCGTAACGAAGTTCTTATCCTTCTTGCGGTTGGCGTAGTCGGCGCGCAGCTTGGCGTACTCAGCCTTAAAATCGGCGGCATACCGCTCGCCGGAGTCTTCCCGCAGCAGTTGGCTCGCCACCGGCACCGAGCGGCTGGCGTCGAGCACGTGCACCACGGGGCCGTCGTAGTGCGGGTCGATCTTCACGGCCGTGTGTACACGCGAGGTCGTGGCCCCACCGATCAGCAGCGGCGTGCGGAAGTTTTGCCGTTGCATCTCCTTCGCCAGGAAGACCATCTCGTCGAGCGAGGGGGTGATCAGGCCACTCAGTCCGATCACGTCGGCCCCCACCTCCCGGGCCTTCGCCAGGATCTTCTCGGGCGGCACCATCACGCCCATGTCGACCACCTCGAAGTTATTGCAGGCCAGCACCACGCCGACGATGTTCTTGCCGATGTCGTGGACGTCGCCCTTCACCGTGGCCAGCAGGATTTTACCGGCCGTCTCGCCCCCACCCTCTTTTTCAGCTTCGAGGTAGGGCAGCAGGTAGGCCACGCCCTTTTTCATGACGCGGGCGCTCTTCACCACTTGGGGCAGGAACATCTTGCCCTCGCCGAACAGGTCGCCCACCACGTTCATGCCGTCCATCAGCGGCCCCTCGATCACGTGCAGCGGCTTATCGTACGCCTGCCGGGCCTCCTCGACGTCGGCCTCGATGTGTTCGACAATGCCCTTCACCAGCGCGTGCGACAGCCGCTCCTGTACCGTACCCTGCCGCCAGGTGTCGTCGCGCTCGCGGGTCTTGCTGCCGCCCTTGACGGTCTCGGCCAGTTCGAGCAGGCGCTCGGTGGCGTCGTCGCGGCGGTCGAGCAGCACGTCTTCTACGTGTTCAAGCAGGCGCGGCTCGATCTCTTCGTACACTTCGAGCAACGTCGGGTTGACGATACCCATGTCCATGCCGTGTTGGATGCCGTGGTAGAGGAAGGCCGCGTGCATGGCCTCGCGGACGCGCTGGTTGCCGCGAAACGAGAACGAGACATTCGACACGCCCCCGCTCACGTGCGCGCCGGGCAGGTTCTCGCGGATCCACTTGGCGGCCAGGAAGAAGTCGAGCGCGTTGCGGCGGTGCTCCTCCATGCCGGTGGCGACGGGGAACACGTTCGGGTCGAAGATGATGTCCTGCGGCGCGAAGCCGAGGCGGTCGACCAGCAGCCGGTAGGAGCGCCCGCAGATTTCGACGCGCCGCTCGTAGCTGTCGGCCTGTCCATGCTCGTCGAAGGCCATCACGATCACGGCCGCCCCGTAGCGTTGCACCTTGCGGGCCTGGTCGAGGAAGATCTCCTCGCCCTCCTTGAGGCTGATCGAGTTGACCACCGACTTACCCTGGGTGACCTGCAAACCCGCCTCGATGATCTCCCACTTCGACGAGTCGATCATGACCGGCACGCGGGCGATGTCGGGCTCGGCGGCCATCAGGTTCAGGAAGCGCACCATCGTTTCGCGGCCGTCGATCATCCCCTCGTCCATGTTGACGTCGATGATCTGCGCGCCGCCCTCCACTTGGTCGCGGGCCACTTCGAGCGCCGCCTCGTACTCCTCGTTCTTGATGAGCTGCAGGAAGCGCCGCGAGCCGGTCACGTTCGTGCGTTCGCCGACGTTGACGAAGTTCGAGGCGGGCGTAACCACCAGCGGTTCGAGGCCGCTCAGCTTGAACGGCGGTAGCGTGTGGGTGTCGGGGTGAAGGGTGTATTTTTTGTTCGTCATTTCAGCAGTTCTTCCACTTCATTTTTTAGGAGGGGCAGGTGACGCACGAGCGTTCCCCAAACGATCACGTCGTCCACAGAGTCGTAGCCATGGATGACGCGGTTTCTCATCTCGATGATTCGGCGCTTGTTGGTGATCTGGATGTCCGGGCTAAGCGCAGAGTGCGCGTCATGGCTTCGCCGATAATTTCGCGTTCGCGTTCCACGGCCCGCCGTAGCATCTTGTCTTGCCGGCACGCTTCAAAACCCTTCACGCCTTCGGTATAAGACTCAGTAGAGGCGATCGCTTCTCGCATGTCGAACAGATACTTTCCGACGGCTTCATCTATACAATTTTCGTTTGCTGCGCGCGACCGAAGCAGTAAAGTAAGGGTTCGAAAGGGATGCTTCCGTCACCAGATCGACCGCACGATTCAGGAGCTCTTCCAAAGCCTGGGCGAGTTCGAAGTAAGCGTCCGCGTAGTCGACGGGCGACATCTCTTTGAAAAAGACCAACAAATCGACGTCGCTCTCCGCGCGAAACCTTTCCGTCCCGACCGATCCGAAGGTCGACAGTGTCCGCACGCCGTACCGTTTGCAGAGGGTGCGGATTGAAGTGAGTTGTTGAGTATAAATCGCATCAGGCTTCATAATGGACGAGGTTATCAGGTCACCGCCGTTCGACTTTAGCGTACGCGAAGCAAATGTTTTTTAATAGCCTTAGCCTTCCGATGGGGTCGCCCGGCATCGCAGCGAAAAACCTCCCCCCAACACGCTCTAAGCCTCCACTGGGTCAGCGCGGCGCGGCTGATACTTCGCCGCTAGGTCGGCAATGGCGCGGATGTGTTCGGGTGTGGTGCCGCAGCAGCCGCCGAGGATGTTCACCAGCCCCAGCTCCAGAAACTCCTCGATCTGCGCGGCCATGTCTTCGGGCGTCTGGTCGTACTCGCCGAACTCGTTGGGCAGCCCGGCGTTCGGGTGAGCACTCACGAAGAAGTCGGCGCGGCGGTCGAGCACACGCAGGTAGGGCAGTAAATCTTTCGCCCCCAGCGCGCAGTTCAGGCCCACGCTCAGCAGCGGCGCGTGCGACACCGACACCAGGAACGCCTCGGTGGTCTGGCCCGAAAGGGTGCGGCCGCTGGCGTCGGTGATCGTGCCCGACACCATGATGGGCACGCGGCGGCCGAGGGCGTCGAAGGCCTCCTCGGCGGCGAACAGAGCGGCCTTGGCGTTGAGCGTGTCAAACACCGTCTCGACCAGCAGCAAGTCCACGCCCCCTTCGAGCAGGGCGTCCACCTGCTCGCGATAGGCCGCCCGGAGGTCATCGAACGTCACGGCGCGGTAGCCGGGATCGTTCACGTCCGGCGAGAGCGAAGCCGTGCGGTTGGTTGGACCGATGGAGCCGGCCACGAAGCGCGGCTTCTCCGGTTGGCGGCGCGTGTAGTCGTCGGCCACCCGGCGGGCCACACGGGCGGCAGCCAGGTTGAGGTCCCAGACGGCCTCTTCGAGCTGATAGTCGGCCTGGGCGATGCGCGTGCCGCTGAACGTGTTGGTCTCGGCGATGTCGGCCCCGGCTTCGAAGTAGGCCGCGTGGATGTCGGCGATGATGTCGGGGCGCGTCAGAGCCAACAGGTCGTTGTTGCCCTTCAGCAGGTGCCCGTGGTCTTTAAAGCGTTCACCACGAAAGTCGGCCTCTTCCAAAGTGTGGCGCTGGATCATGGTGCCCATCGCGCCGTCGAGGATCAGGATGCGCTCCCGCAAGATCTGTTCGATGTTGGTCATTTCCCGGAGGTTCTGGTAAGAGCTTTCCAGGAAAGAGCGGGGCGGCGCGCTTTATCTGTCCACGCCCAGCGGCGCGGTGGGAGGTGGCACCTCGGTGCGGATGCACCCGGTTGCCAAGACGTCACAGGGCCCAGTCCCTCGGTCTTTCTGGATAAGCTTCCGTGAAGTTACTCGGGCGCGCTTGGTTAGACAAACGAACGCGACTATACAGATTACTACAGACTACGCAGCTCGTTCTCCATTCCAGGCGGCGACGTACGCAAGTTGTGTGCAAATGAAAAAGCACCTACCCGGAAAAACCGCGTAAGTGCTTGATGATGAGGAGCCCCCTGCCGGGATCGAACCAGCGACCTACTGATTACAAGTCAGTTGCTCTACCAGCTGAGCTAAGGAGGCTTGCAGCGAACCGTACGTTTGAGAGTGCCCAGGACTGGACTCGAACCAGCATGCCCTTGCGAGCACCACCCCCTCAAGATGGCGTGTCTACCAATTTCACCACCTGGGCAAGATGACTCCGGCCATTTGCCGAAGAAAACGGCTACCAAAGTACCCATTTCGTGAGTCCGCTGGGGCTCGAACCCAGGACCCTCTCATTAAAAGTGAGATGCTCTAACCAACTGAGCTACGGACTCATTTAGCGCGCTTCGCTAAATTGCGGATGCAAAGTTAGTCGTCTCCCCTCGCAGTTGCAAACCCCGTGCGCAAAACCCTTTTAACGCTTTTGTTCTGTCTGCTGGGAGGGATTGCGTGCGTTGCCGCCGAGGAAGCGCCCCAAGAGAGCACCCTGAGCGCCCTGACGGCGGGCGACTCGCTTTTCGAGCAGGGCCGCTACCAGCGGGCCTACGAGCACTACACACGGATCTGGCGCGAGGCGGGCGTCTACTCCCCCCGGATGCTGCTGCGCATGGC
>JBARYS010000654.1:0-1949 GCA_049648155.1 Catalinimonas sp.
CGGTAGGCGCGCTCGAACAGCGGCGCGGCCTCGGGCAGGGCGGCGAAGATCCCGTCGAAGCCCTCGGTGCGGAAGCGCCCCACCGCGCCGCGCTGGTCGGTCTGCCAGGCGTAGGTCTGCCCGAACAGGTGAAAGTGGTTGATCTCGGCGAAGTCGTGGTCCTCGCTCGCCATCCAGTAGACCGGCACGAAGCGGTGGTGCGGGTACGCCTCCCGCAGCCGCCGGGCCAGGTTGACGACCGTCACGAGCTTATAGATAAAGTAGAGCGGGCCGCTGAACAGATTCAGTTGGTGGCCGGTGGTGACGGTAAACGTGCGCGGGTCGGCCAGCGCCTCCAGGTTCTCCCGCGTGGCCGGGGGCAGTTCGAAGCCCTCGTATTGAGGTCGCCACGCGGCCAGCAGCCGCGCGCGGTCGTCGGCCCCGAAGTGCGCCGCCTTGGCGTCGAGGGCCCCGGCGAACCCCCGGGCGGTGGGTGGGTGCCGGTAGAACGGCGCTACGGACGGTTTCTCATGCAGATAATCTTGAAAAAGGGGGGTAAGAAAGCCGGTTTCGGCCAGGGGCACGCGGTGCACGTTCATGCGGCGAAAAGGGAGGATGGACGCTAAAGGTAGGGCGAAAATCTAGGAACCTCCCCCCCCGCGCGTGCTCACCGGGGCGGCCGCACAAAGCGCCGGCGGCGTGCACAAATCCGCCCGCCGAAGCGTTACCTTTACCATGATCATGAGGCGACGACACCAACGGGAGCAGCGGGCCATCCGGCGGATACTGGACCGCCAAAGGTGGGTCTACTTTATTCAGGTGGGCGTCCTGTTGGCCGTGGCCGCCCCGTTTGTGGGTTGGGCGTGGTGGACGTACCGCCCCGACCTGCCCTTTCTGCCGCCCGACGACTTCTGGCTCTACACCGTGGCGGCCCTCTACGGCGTGATTCTGCTGGGCAGCCAGATCGCCTTCCGCCTGATGCTGAGCCGTTTGCTGCCCCCGCCGCCGGACGGTGAAAGTGCCGCGCCCCGTCGCCTCCGGCTGCGCCGCAAGCTGGAGTCCTATTTCTGGGCCAACTTGATCAGGTACAGTGGGTACGAGGTGGTCGGCCTGCTCTGCGTCGGCACCTACTTTTTCACGCAGCACCTGGTTTACCTAGGTTTTACGATCCTGAGCTTGGTGCTCTACTTCGTGCACCGCCCCGACCGCACGCTCATTGCCGACGAGCTACAGTTGCGCCGCCGCGAAACGCGCATTCTCCTGCAAGCCTAACGCATCGTCAAACGCATCGTCACCGGGTTATAATTGAGCGAGCCGCCACCACGCCGTCCGGGTGAGGTGCGAGGCGGCGGTAGGTGAGGTTGTGCGCACGGGCCCACTTCCGCACGAAGTCGCGCAGCTCTTCGACACGGGCCTCCGCCGCAACGGCTCCGCTTCGAATGCCTACCGTCGACTTACCGTACTTTAATTGTCCAACAACATCCAGCGTATCTAACCGTGGAGATCGATTTTGACTACTGCACCCGGGGTTTAGCCACTGAATGTACAGGCGGTAGTCGAAATCTATGAATCTTTGCAAGTACTCCTTCACGAAGGGTTCATATAGCAAAGAACAGAACACTATCGGTAAATTCAGGATGGTTCCGAGCTGTTCGTGGCAACCGCTGTAGCGGTCGATCAAGAACACGTCCACGTACTCATCCTCACCCAGAGGCACCGCCACCCACCCGTCAGACGGGGGATCACCGGCTCGCAGTAATTGTCGCCAAGTGTAGCTCTTGCCCGCGCCGACATTGCCTAAAACACCCACAAAGAGCTTTTCGACGGAAGTAGAAGTGTTCATGAGAGTAAGGTCAAAAGAGAGAAAGCCGCCCCCAGGGCACCGATACTTTTCGCGGCAGGATTAAAATTACCCACCGGCCGTGAGCTTACCACGCCTTTGCAACTAAAGGGTAAGCGGTTGAGGACGC
>JBARYS010000655.1:0-2714 GCA_049648155.1 Catalinimonas sp.
GGAGAAGATCGATAAGGTGTTCTACAACTTGCTCTCGAACGCCGTCAAATTTACGCCCGACGGCGGTGTGGTCGACGTTGACTTAGCCCTCGGTGACCGGGCCACGATCCGGGTGCGCAACACCGGGCCGGGCATCGCTCCCGAGGCACTGCCGCACGTGTTCGACCGTTTCTACCAGGCCGACGGCCACCGCCACCGCGCCTACGAGGGCACCGGCATCGGCCTCGCCCTGGTGAAGGAGCTAGTGGAGCTGCACCACGGCACGGTCGAGGTCGAGAGCGCTGCCCACGGGCAGACCACCTTCACCGTTACGCTGCCGGTGGGCCGACGTCACCTGACGCCCGACGAACTCGACGACGAAAGGCTCTCGCCCCCTCCGATGGACCTCCCGGTGGTCGTCGCGACCCCGGCCGCGACCCCGACGACCGACGGTGGGGACGCCCCGGCAGAGGCCACCCAGGTGCTGATCGTGGACGACCACGCCGAGCTGCGGCGCTACATCCGCGAGAACCTACCGGCGGGCTGCCACGTGCTGGAGGCAGAAAACGGCCGCGTGGCGCTGGCGTTGGCCGTCGAGCACGTGCCGGACCTGATCGTGAGCGACGTGATGATGCCCGAGATGGACGGCCTGGCGCTGCTGCGGGCCCTGCGGCAGAACGAAAAGACCAACCACGTGCCCGTGATCCTGCTGACGGCCCGCGCGGCGGTCGAAGACAAGCTGTCGGGCCTGCAATCCGGTGCCGACGATTACCTGGTGAAGCCCTTCGTGCCCGACGAACTGCGCGCCCGCGTGCACAACGTGGTGCAGATGCGGCGGCAGTGGCGCGAGAAGTTCGGGCAACAGTTTCGCCTGCACCCCACCGCGGTGTCGGTGCCTTCGCAGCAAGAGCACTTCGTGAACAAGCTCAGGCACACCATCGAAACCCGCATGGCCGACGAAACTTTCGGCGTGGAAGAGCTGGGCCGCGAGATGGGCATGAGCCGCACCCAACTGAACCGCAAGCTCAGGGCGTTACTCGACCAAACGCCCAGCGAACTGATCCGCTCGTTCCGCCTGGAGCGCGCCGCCGCGCTGATCCGCCAGAACGCCGGCAACATGGCCGAGATCGCCTATCAGGTGGGCTTCAACAGCCAGTCGTACTTCACGAGGGCGTTTCAAAACACCTATCGCTGCACGCCGCTGGCCTACAAACGGCAGCACGCCGCGCAGGAGAGCGAGGTGGAGTAAGGCAGCGCCCGGCCAGGAACAACCACGACCACACCGTTTGCTGTTGGTTGCAACGTTCACTCCAAGGGTCGCACGACGAGGCCGGTGCAACGGGTGGGTCAATCATTGCGTCCAGGCTGTAAGTAGGCGAATCCTGCGCCGTTTCCCGGCGTAGGCGCGCTGCGGCCCAGCCGAGTGTCGGCATCCGCCGGGTTCTAAAAACCTGGCAGACCTGGCTTTTCGTCATTTACAACACAAATTCCTTCGCCCACACCATTCTGATAACATCTACCCAACCCAACGGAAAAGTCACCACCGCGCGACACGAGTCTTCTCTACCCGTGCTCGGCATCGCGCACACGGTGCTGATGAGCGATGTGGAGACCGCCGGTGCTTACGAACTGATCGAGATTGCCGACGCCCTCGGGCCTGCCCACCCGACCCGGCGAAGGTCGCCGAACCCACCGGGCGCTACGACATCCGGTTCGTCTGAACAGAACGTGTCGACTACCACGCCGAGAGGGGCGGGCTTTTCCAAAGTTCATCTCATACTTTCTGGTGGAGACTCAGCGTGTCGTAATCGAGCACCGCGATCGGCATCGAGCTGGACTTTCGACGGCGGTGCCGATCACTCACTTGTGGCTCGCTTCACCTCCTGATCGGCTTCTAACACCCGCGTTGCAACGTTTGCTACCTGCGTTGCATCGCGTTGCGGGTACAACGTGCGTGGCATTCCTTGCGCGTTGTCGGGCAACCGCCGGGGCGTGAACCCTTCAGTTTTGTGACGTGCATCGAACCATTCACTTCAAAACATCGACCGTCATGAAAGCCTTACGTCTCGCTCTTCTTCTGCCCCTGCTGGCCGCCGCCGTTGCCTGTGACAACGACAAAGACGCTACCCCCACCGAATTCACCGGCCCGCGCGTGGCGGTCGGCGATGGCTACGCCTGGTCGTACGTCCGCACCGACGCGGCCGGCGAGCCCCAGGAGATCGGCGTTCAACTCGACGACGGTGCCCTGCGTAACCTGCCCAACACCGGCCACCACGCCCACGAGTACGTGCTGCCGCTGCCCGACGGGTCGACCGTGCCGCCCTACAACCACATCACGCTCGACTGGAACGCCCACGGCCATCCGCCGATGAACGTCTTCGACAAGCCGCACTTCGACCTGCACTTCTACTTTATCTCGATGGCCGAGCGCGACCTCATCGGGCCGCACGACAGCACGCAGTTCAACCGCCCGCTGCCCGCCGAACACCTCGCCCCGATGTATCTGGAAACTCCCGGCGGCGTGCCGCGGATGGGTGCCCACGTCATTGACCTGCAATCGCCCGAAGTGGCCGGGACGGGTACCTTTACCCATACGTTTATCTACGGAAAGTACGACGGCACCCTGAACTTCCTGGAGCCGATGGTGACCAGGGCGTTCCTCGAGTCCAAGGCCTCGGCAGACCAGCCGATCCGCCGGCCGGCGCAGTGGCAGGAGTCGGGTTACTATCCGGAGC
>JBARYS010000656.1:0-5288 GCA_049648155.1 Catalinimonas sp.
CACTACGCCTGGCCGCTGCCCTTTCCGACGGAACGCCTGTCAACCTGACAGACCTACGGTTATGGAACAAACTTTGACTTTTCGTCCGCCCGCGAACACCAAAATCCAATCAACATGCAAGAAGAAAAGGGCACAATATCGGTGCATACCGAGAATATCTTCCCGATCATCAAGAAGTTCCTCTATTCCGACCACGAAATATTTCTGCGCGAACTGGTCTCGAACGCCGTCGACGCCACGCAAAAGCTTCATCAGCTCGCCTCAGCCGGGGAGTTCGACGGAGAGCTGGGCGAGACCAAAGTGCGAGTCAGCTTCAACGCCGAGGCCAAGACCATCACCGTGTCGGACCACGGCGTGGGCATGACCGCCGACGAGATCAAGAAGTACATCAACCAGATCGCCTTTTCGGGAGCCACCGAGTTTGTCGAGCAGTACAAAGACAAGGGCGACGCCAAGCAGATCATCGGCCACTTCGGCATGGGCTTCTACTCGTCGTTTATGGTGGCCGACCGCGTCGAGATCATTACGCGCAGCTACCGCGAGGGGGCCGAGCCCGCCCGCTGGTCGTGCGACGGCTCGACCGAGTTCGAGATCACGCCCACGGTGAAGAAGGAGCGCGGCACCGACATCGTGCTGCACATCGCCGAAGATTCGACCGAGTTTCTCGACAAGTTTCGGCTGCGGCAGATTCTCGACAAGTACGGCCGCTTCCTGCCGGTGCCCATCGAGTTCGAGGGAGAGGTGATCAACGACACCACGCCGGTCTGGACCAAGACGCCGACCGACCTGAAGGATGAAGACTACCTTGACTTTTACAAAAAGCTTTACCCCACCGCGCCCGACCCGCTCTTCTGGGTGCACCTGAACGTGGATTACCCCTTCCACCTGACGGGCGTGCTCTACTTCCCCAAGGTGCCGAAGAACTTCGAGTTTCAGCGCGACAAGATCCAGCTCTACTCGCGCCAGGTGTTTATCACCGACGAGGTCAAGGACGTGGTGCCGGAGTTCCTGATGCTGCTGCACGGCGTGATCGACTCGCCCGACATTCCGCTGAACGTGTCGCGCAGCTACCTACAGTCGGACGCCAACGTGAAGAAGATCAACGGCTACATCGCCCGGAAGGTGGGCGACAGGCTCCACGACCTTTTTAAGGAGGACCGTGCCTCGTTCGAAGAGAAGTACGAGAGCCTGGACGTGTTCGTGAAGTACGGCATGATCTCGGACGAGAAATTCTACGACCGGGGCAAGAAGTTTGCCCTGCTCGCCAACGTGGAGGGTAAGCACTTCACCCTCGACGAGTACGTGGCGCACGTAACGCCCACCCAGAAGAGCAAGGACGACCAGACGATACTGCTCTACACCACCGACCCGGGCCAGCAGGACGCCTACGTGCAGGCTGCCCGCGACCGGGGCTTGGACGTGCTGCGCTTCGACGGGGTGATCGACGCGCACTTCATCAACACGATGGAGCAGAAGCTCGAAAAGGTGCAGATGAAACGCGTGGACGCCGACCCCGCCGGCAAGCTGATCGACACCGGCGAGACCACCGAGAGCGTGTTGAGCACAACCGAGCAGGAGGCCGTCAGGGGGGCCTTCGAGACCACGCTCGACCGGAAGGGCATCCAGGTGGAGGCACTCGCGCCCGACGACCTGCCGGTGCTCATCACCCTGCCCGAGTTCATGCGGCGCATGAAGGACATGGCTCGCCACAACGGTATGAACGATATGTTCGGGGCGATGCCCGATCAGTTGAACGTGGTCGTGAACGGCAACCACCCGCTGGTGGGGCGCATTGCCGCCGAGGCCGACGAAGCCAAACGCGCCGACCTGGTGCGGCAGGCGTACGACCTCGCCCTGCTGTCGCAGAACATGCTGCAAGGCAAGTCGCTGACGGAGTTCATCCGCCGCAGTGCGCAGTTGATTTAGTCGCCACCGGCGCCGTTGCGTCAAAGGGCCGATTCCGGGCGAGAGGGGGCAGACCACACCACCGCTTGCCGGGGATCGGCTTTTTGCGACCTGCCCCGACAGAACGACCCGCCCGACGAATCAACCGCGCGGCCGACACCGTTTAGGGGAGTGAGTCGTCGGCGCGGCCTCTACATACAGTAGCTCGACCCGGCGGCACCCCCACACCTACTCACCTCTATGTCTACCCCCACCACACCCCGCGTCGATCTGCAATTCAACAGAAACGAAGACCGCAACGCGCAACTCGTCGCCGAGCTGCGCCGCCACCTTGAGCGCGCCCACCTCGGCGGCGGGCAGCGGCGCATCGACAGCCACCACGAGAAGGGCAAGCTGACGGCCCGTGAGCGCATCGACTATCTGCGCGACGAGAACAGCGACTTCGTCGAGATCGGCGCGCTGGCCGGCGAGGGCATGTACGAAGAGGTGGGCGGTTGCCCCGGCGGCGGCGTGGTGACGGGCATTGGTCGGGTGAGCGGACAGCTCTGCGTGATTGTGGCGAACGACGCCACCGTGAAGGCGGGCGCGTGGTTCCCGATCACCGCCAAAAAGAACCTGCGGGCGCAAGAGATCGCCATTGAAAACCGGCTGCCGACCATCTACCTGGTCGACTCGGCGGGAGTATTCTTGCCGATGCAAGACGAGGTCTTTCCCGATAAGGAGCACTTCGGGCGGCAGTTCCGCAACAACGCGCGGATGTCGGCGCTGGGCATCCCGCAGGTGGCCGCCGTGATGGGTGCGTGCGTGGCGGGCGGCGCGTACCTGCCGATCATGTCGGACGAGGCGCTGATCGTGGAGGGCACGGGGTCAATCTTCCTGGCTGGCCCTTATCTGGTGAAAGCCGCCGTCGGCGAGGACGTGGACCAGGAGACACTTGGCGGGGCCGACACGCACACCGCCATTTCGGGCATTGCCGACCACAAGTTTCCCGATGATCAGAGCTGCCTGGACCACATCCGGCGGATTTTCGAAAAGCTCGGCCCGCGCCCGCGCGTGGGGTTCAACCGCGCCGCGCCGCAAGCACCCGCCCACGCCCCAGAGGAGCTGTACGGCGTGCTGCCCGCCGACCGCAGCAAGCCCTACGACATGCGGCAGATCATCGCCCGGCTGGTCGACGGTTCCGACTTCGATGAGTACAAGCCCAACTACGGCCAGACAGTCCTCTGCGGCACGGCGCGTGTCGACGGCTGGGCGGTGGGCATCGTGGCTAACCAGCGGCAGATCGTGCGGGCAAAGAGGGGCACCAACACGGCCCCCGAGATGCAGATGGGCGGCGTGATCTACTCCGACTCGGCCGATAAGGCCGCGCGCTTCGTGATGCTCTGCAACCAGAAGAAGCTGCCGCTGGTGTTCCTGCAAGACGTGACCGGCTTCATGGTGGGCAGCCGCGCCGAACAGGGCGGCATCATCAAAGACGGCGCAAAGCTGGTGAACGCCGTGGCCAACTCCATCGTGCCGAAGTTCACCGTGATCGTGGGCAACTCGTTCGGGGCGGGCAACTACGCCATGTGCGGCAAGGCCTACGACCCGCGGCTGATCGTGGCGTGGCCCTCGGCACAACTGGCCGTGATGAGCGGCGCGTCGGCCGCCAAGACCATGCTGCAAATTCAGGTGGCCACCCGTAAGGCGAAGGGCGAAGAGGTTACGCCCGAAGCTGAGCAAAAGCTGTTCGACGAGATCAAGGCCCGCTACGAGGAGCAGATGTCGCCCTACTACGCCGCCGCGCGCCTCTGGGTGGATGCCGTGATCGACCCGGTCGAGACGCGCCGCCTACTCTCAACGGGCATCGCGGCCGCCGACTTGGCCCCGCTCGACGAGCCCTTTCGCCCGGGCGTATTGCAGACGTGAGGTTAGCTTGCGGGGCCCATTCTCCCTCGCATGGTACGTTCCGCCCTGATGCTGCTGATTTTCTGGTTCTCCGCCTGCAATTCTTCCGAGCAGCAGCGAGGCGCTACCACGGCCCCGCCGCCGGAAGTGCGGGTGGTCGGGGCCATGCGCAACGTGATGTGGAAGGGCGAACTGGGCGGCTCGATCAACCTCGACACGCTCGCCGATAGGTCGGACCTGTACGGCCTGGGACCGGTGGCGTTCCTCAGCGGCGAGATCATGGTCAGCGGCGGCCGGGCGTACGTGTCGCGCGTCGCGTCCGATTCAACCATACGGGTCGAGCGGACCTTCGCCGTCGAGGCGCCCTTCTTCGTTTACGCCCGCGTATCTGACTGGACCGAGCAGCCGCTTCCCGACGACGTTGTCGACCTGAAGCATTTGGAGGCGTTCGTCGACCAGCAGACCAAGGATCAGGTTCGCCCCTTTGCTTTCAAACTATCCGGTCGGGTAGCGGAGGCGGACATCCACGTGCAGAACCTACCGCCGGGCACCGAAGTCAGCTCGCCCACCGAAGCGCACCAAGGTCAGCAGAGCTATACGCTCACGGACAGCGAAGTGGAGATCGTTGGCTTCTTCTCGACCGAGCATCAGGGCATCTTCACGCACCACGACACTTTTTTGCACACGCACCTCGTCACGCAGGACGAGCGTTGGATGGGCCACTTAGACCGCGTGCGGTTCGTGCCCGGCGCGGTGCGCCTCTACCTGCCTGCCGCCGGCACCTGTCGCGACTAGGTCGTGTTGACATATAGAATGATTTCGTGCGTCTTTTTACGCGTAGTCAAGTCGCTTGAGGTGGGCGATTGGCCGCCTAGGCAGCGCATCGGCTAACGAAAGCGGCGCAGCATACGGGCAAAAAACGCCGAAAGCATCAGCAGGCCATATGTCAACACGACCTACGCCGAAGCCGCAGTACGCGGCGAGTATATTTGCGATTCGTCGTGGCCGGTGGTCTCCTTCCGGCTAGGTTCATTCGTTTTATCTGATCACATTATCTCACCGACACTTGGGCAATCGACTCCCTAAACATGAAGAAGACCCGCGTCTTGTATCTCTCTTCCATTCCGCTTATTGACAGTACCGGTGGTCCGGTCGTGATGTATAACCATTTGGTAGCGTCCGGTGATTTCGACGTGTTTGAGGTGAACGACGCGATTATCAACGACCTTCTTCGCGAGACGAAGTCGGAGAAGCTGACGCGGCGAGTGACGGAGCGACTGTCTGTAACCCGCTTGGCCGGCTTGGTCCACTCTTACCGTCACTTTTTTCGTGTCAGGTCTCTTCCCAAGTCATTGCAGGTGCGGATTCGCGATTTTGCGCCTGAGGTCGTCATTACTGTCGCACACGGCAACCTGTTTCCGGTGGCGCAGCGCGTTGCAAAGTGTCTGGACCTCCCCCTGGTGAGCGTCTTTCACGATTATTGGCCGCTGCTGGTC
>JBARYS010000657.1:0-3557 GCA_049648155.1 Catalinimonas sp.
GGTTGGTACCGTAGGCCACGTCGTCGACCAGCGAAGTGAGTTGGTAGGCCGCCGTGCCGTCGCGTCGGCGCACTACGAAATCGCCCATCGCGGCGGCGAGATCGACTGCGGCGGTCTCGGCACCTTCCCGGAAACGCACCACGTCCGAGGGGTCCACCCGGGCGCGCCAGGCTACGTCGGGCGCATCCAGGTCCAAAAGAGCGTCGCGCGAGGGGGACGGTCGGCCGGGCAAGAGGGCGCGCAACTGCCGCCGCGACAGATCACAGGCGTAGACGGCGTTCGGCACCGAAGCCAGCCGTCGCAGCGCGGCGGCGTACGCCGCCCGGCGGTGTGATTGTGAATGGTGGCGGTAAAAGTCCTCCGAGCCCGTGGGGCCGTCGTCCCAGTCGAGGCCGAGCCACGCGAGCCCGGCGAAGATGTCCTCCACGTACCCATCGCGCCTGCGGGCGTCGTCGGCGTCGTCGATGCGGAGCCGTAAGCGCCCCCCTTGCTGCCGCGTCAGCAGCCACGTGAGCACGAACGCCACCCCGTTACCCAGATGCAGAAAGCCGCTGGGCGTAGGGGCCAGACGGCTACGAACGGGTGGCACGGCGGGCATGGGTGAGTTAGCGCTGAACGTTTGGTGGGCGCGCTTGGATCGTGATTGGTCCTTGATCCGTAGGAGGGTTTCAATGTGAGTCGTGCCTTGGTTGAGGGCCAACACTTGCGCCCAACGGTTGCGCGATGCTTCTAATACACGAACCTCCCCGCAAGCACGTACGCTTCGATGTTCTTCCGTTTGATCTCGCCGAGCAGATACTGTTCGATCATCAGGCTGGCGATGGAGGCCGCCGCGCGTGCGCCCTGGCCGGCGTTTTCGACGTAGACGGCCACCGCGATCTTGGGGTCGTCTTTGGGGGCGAAGGCGATGAAGCCGGAGTGGTCTTCGCCGTGGGGGTTCTGCACGGTGCCCGTCTTGCCGCAGACCGACAGCCCGGGAATCTTGGCGCGGTACTGTCCCGTGCCGCGAATCACCACGTCTTCCATGCCCTGCACGACCGCTTCGAAGTGGTGCGCGGCCACGCTGACGTCATTCTTCTCACGGAACTCCGACAGCGGCTCTCCCGTCTCACCGATCGCCTTGATTAGGTGCGGCGTCACGTAGTAGCCTCGGTTGGCGATGGTGGCCGCTAAGTTGGCCATTTGCAGCGGCGTGACGAGCACTTCGCCCTGGCCGATGCCGAGCGAGAAGATCGTCGAGTGCTTCCAGCGCCCCTCGCCGTAATAGCGGTCGTAGTACTCGGGAGCGGGAATAAAGCCCTTCTTTTCGTTGGGAATGTCGATGCCCAGCTGCCGCCCCAGGCCGAACTTTAGTTGGTACTCGCGCCACTTGATCAGCCCCAGCCGCGAGTCCGTAAAGGTGTTGGGCGAAAGCTTTTGGTTGATGATGCGCCTAAACGTGTCGACGAAGTAGGGATTGCACGAGTTGGTGATGGCCCCCCGCAGGTCCTCGAACGAGTGCGCCCCGTGGCAGTTGATGATGCCGCGGTTGCAGCGGATGCGCGTGCTCGGTTGCAGCACGTCCTCTTGCAGAGCGATGAGCGCTTCGAGCAGCTTGAACGTCGAGCCCGGCGGGTACATGGCCTGGATCCCCCGGTTGAAGAGCGGCACGAGGCTGTCGCGCTGCAACCGGCCGAAGTTCTGCCCGAACTCGCGGCCCCGCAGCAGGTTGGGGTCGTACGACGGCCCCGAGACCAGCGAGAGAACCTCGCCCGTGGCCGGCTCGATGGCGACGATGCTGCCGATCTTGCCGTCCATCAGGTGCTCACCGTACTGTTGCAGCTTCAGGTCGATGGTGCAGATCAGGTCCTCGCCCTTCACGGCGGTGGTGTCGAGTGCGCCGTCCTGCCAGCGCCCCTTTGTCACGTTGTGGCGGTCGACCAGCACGTGGCGCACGCCCCGCTTGCCGCGCAGGTATTGCTCGTACTGGTACTCCAGCCCGCTGATGCCGATGTAGTCGCCGGAGTTATACTCGCCCTTGAGCTGTTCGAGCTGGTTGGAGCTGATCTCGCCGATGTAGCCGAGCGCGTTGGCGAAGCTCCGGTGCGGGTAGCCGCGCACGGTGCGGGGCACCACCGCGAAGCCCTCATAGTCGAGCAGGCGGTCCTGCATCCGGGCGAAGTCTTCGGCCGAGACCTGCTTCATAAACGCCGACGGCTTGTACGACGAGTTAGGGTGCGTGCGTGCGGCCAGCATCCTCTCGTCGAACTGCTTGCGGGTCAGGCCCATCAGGCGGCAGAAGGCCAGCGTATCTTGCAGGCGCACCTCGCGTGGCGTGATCATGATGTCGTAGACCGGCACGTTGTAGACCAGGATCTCGCCGTTGCGGTCGTAGATCACGCCCCGGTAGGGGTACTCGATGAACCGCTTGATGGCCTGATTGTCGGCGCGACGCTTGTACGTGTCGTTCGTCACCTGCAGGAAGAAGAGCTTCACCACGTAGGTGAGCGCCACGAGCACGAAGACTCCCTGGACGATGTAGGTGCGATTTTCAAGCATTGCGGACCGGCGGACGGATGGCGAACTGGAGCAGCATCAGCACCACGTAGGTGAAGGCGGTGCTGCACAGCGTCTTTACCAAGATGAGGCTCAACAAGTTCCGGTCGAACGCCTCGACGGTGAATAGCATCAGGTGGTGCACCAGAATCAACGGTAAGATGTAGAGCGAAAACCACCGCCACCCCATCTCGGCCACCGACATCTCCATGTTACTTTCGTAGCCGCCGCTGGGCGTAAGCACCCGCAGCACGATGGGCCGCAGGTAGGCTAGAAGCACCGTGGCGGCCGCGTGCACGCCGAGCGTGTCGTAAAACCAGTCGACAAGCAATCCCGTCCCGAAGGCAGTCAGCAGCGTTCCCAGCGGGTTGAAGTCGCGCGGCAGCCCGAGCACTGCCCCCACGTAGAGAAAGCAGAAGGCGTAGTCGAACACCACCCGGTTGCGGAACAGCAGCACCTGCAGCCCCAGCAGCAGGACGAAATAGAGTACCTGCGTGAGGAATCGGTTACTGTTCATCGGGTTCGGTACTGGCCACTTCGAGCGAATCTTGCTCGGGCCGTTGCAGGTTTTCGATCACGTAGACGTGTTGCAGCGTGCTGAAGTCGGTGAAGAGCCGCACGCGCAGGTCGTAGTAGGTGTCGTTGTCGCGGATCGCGACCGACTCAATTGTACCGACCGGCATTCCTTCGGGGAATAGCGCCGAGTAGCCCGACGTCACCACCGTGTCGCCCTCTTGGGGTTTGACGTGCCGCACGATGTCGATCAGCTTCGCCGTGCGCGGGTTGCGGCCGTCCCACTGCAACCGCCCGAAGGCCTGGCCACGCTCCAGTTGCGCGGCGATCAGCAGCTTGGTGTGCAGCAGGGAGGTGACCGTGGCGTAGCGCTCCGACACCGCCCGCACACGCCCGGCCACGCCGTCGGGCGAGGCCACACCCATGCCGGGGCGGATGCCGTCGGCGCGCCCCCGGTTCAGGGTAAAATAGTTCTTGGCCCGGCGGATAGAGTTGTTCACCACCTTAGC
>JBARYS010000658.1:0-1979 GCA_049648155.1 Catalinimonas sp.
GTTCTACAACGTGGTGTTCAACCAGACGCAGACGGCCACCCGCACCTACACGCTGCTTTCGCAGTTGCGGGTGGCCGAAAACTTCGTGGTCGGCAACGGCGCTACGCTCAGTACCAACGGGCAGAACGTGACGCTCGGAAACAGCACGAACGTAGAGATTCTACGTGTGGATGCCGGGGGTACGCTCGACGTACAGGCGGGCAGCACGGTGGATATAAGCGTCCGCCCCACCGGTTCGGTACTCGACGTGTCCGGTACGCTCAAACTGGTGGGGGCGAGCGGCAACGCGGCGACAGTTACCAGAACCACCAGCGGCGGCACCCCATACGGCGTGATCGTGCGGAGCGGGGCCACGCTGCACGCCCGCCACTACGAAATCAGCCACATTTCGAACGATGGCCTCCAGGTGCTCAGCGGCGCTACCGTCGACCCGACGAACAACTTCTCGGACGGCCTCTGGTCCGACATGAGCGGCGGCGGCACGGACCCGCGCTACTACCTCTCGATGGCGGCCGACGCTTCGGCGCTCAACGACATTTCGAACGTGACGTTCTCGCTCGACGCCACACCGGTGGTCGGTCGTACCTACAACGTTCTTCGCCCCACGGGGTCGGTCGGCACCATGCGCTTCGTCGAGCCCGTGAACGGCCCCCTCGGCAGCGCCGCCTACGAGGACGACCCCGATGGGTTGGTGGAGTGGCCCGCCACGTCGTCGGTCACCTGGACGGGTGCTGAGAGCTCCGACTGGCACGACCCGCGCAACTGGACGCCCAACGTGGTGCCGACCGGCACCGTTGACGCCCTGATTCCGCTGCGCACTAATAATCCCAACGTCGTGGCGGCTGACGCCACGTGTAAAGCCCTGACGCTCACCGACGGGGTGCTCACCGTGGCCGACGGGCGGACGCTGACCACCACCGACGACGTGCTGATCGGCACTACTACCGGCGCGGTGCTGGCGGTCGGCGGCACGGGTGGCGTAATTCGGGTGGGCGGCAACTGGACGCGTCAGTCCTCGTCGACGTTCGTGAACGGCGGCGGCACTGTCTACTTCGACGGCGCGATGGGTACGTTCACCATCAGCCCCCGGACGTCGCCCTTCTACAACCTGGTGTTCGCGGGGGCGGGCACGTTCATTCTGAACGGTGCCGAGATCGAAGTGGAGAACGACCTCTCGCTCAACGGCGGCGAGCTGCGGTTCGACGACGGCGGCTACCTGCTCACGCTGGGTGGCGACTACGTCCGCGACGGCGGCACGTTCGACGCGAGCATCGGCGGCACGGTGCGGCTGAACGGCACGGACCAGTCGATCACCAACGGAAACTTCCACGACCTGGAGCTGGCCGGCAACGGCACCAAGACGACCACAGGGCCGACCACGCTGACCGGAACGCTGCTGATTGAGGAGAACAGCACGCTGGCGGCCGGCGCGAGCTGCGACTTCAACGACAACGTGACCATCGAGGTGGGCAGCACCTTCCAGGACGGCGGGCAGACCCATACGTTCAGCGGCTTCCGGTGGACGGGCGCGGGGCAATACGCCGGCACGGGCGAGGTAATCTTCGACCATACGAACAATCAGGAGATCGCCGCGAGCACGTTCCACGACTTGCGGTTCGAAAACACCGGCCGGGTGACGCTGGTAGGCGACGTCGACGTGACCGGCGACGTGTACGTCGGCAACACGATCAACACACTTTACCTCGAACAGTACTTGATCCGCAACACGGCGGGCGCAGGCACCTTCACAGTCGAGGAGGACGAGGGGGTCAACGTGGAAGGGGCGAACAACTTCCCGGCGGGCTTCTCCCGCTACGAGCTGCACGTGAACAGTGTGGTGCGGTACAACGGCCTCACGGACCAACAGATTGCGCCCGTCACCTACGGGCACCTTTACCTCTACAACGAAAACACCAAGACGCTGACCGGCAACACGCGTGTGGCCCACAACCTGCTCTTCGAACGTGCCACGCTCGACG
>JBARYS010000659.1:0-2970 GCA_049648155.1 Catalinimonas sp.
CGCGACTGTTCGGTGCAGCGGCGCTTTCAGAAGGTAGTCGAGATCGCCCCCGCCCCCACCCTCAGCCCGGCGACCAAGCAGAAACTCTACGACTACGCCCTGGCGATTGCCCGCCACGTACGCTACAACAACGCGGGCACGGTCGAATTTCTGGTCGATCCCGACGAGAACATCTACTTCATCGAGGTGAACCCGCGCATCCAGGTGGAGCACACCGTCACCGAGGAGGTCACCGGCATCGACATCGTGCGCAGCCAGATCATCCTGGCCACGGGGCGGCCGCTAAGCTCGGCGGGCCTCTACTTCAAACGGCAGGAAGACATCACCTGCGACGGCTTCGCGATCCAGTGCCGTATCACGACCGAGGACCCCACCAACGGCTTCAAGCCCGATTACGGCACCATCGTTTTCTACCGCAACGCGGGCGGCTTCGGCATCCGCATCGACGAGGGGTCGTCGTACACCGGCGTGCGGGTGTCGCCCTTTTTCGACTCGATGCTGGCGAAGGTCACCGCCTCGGGCCGCACGTTCCGGGGCGCTTGCCAGCGGCTGCACCGCACGCTGACCGAGTTCCGCATCCGGGGCGTGAAGACGAACATCCCCTTCCTGGAGAAGGTCATCATGCACCCGGTCTTCTTGGCGGGCGAGGCGCGCGTAAACTTCATTGACTCGCACCCCGAGCTGCTCCGGTATCAGCCCAAGCAAGACCGGGGCACGCGCACGCTGCGCTTTTTGGCCGACGTGACCGTGAACGGCAACCCGAGCGTGAAGCGCCACGACCCGGACGTGGTGTTTAAGCCCGCCCGCGTGCCCGCCCACGACGCCGGCACGCCGCCACCGCCCGGCACCAAGCAGCGCCTCACCGAACTGGGCCGCGAGGGCTTCGCCGCCTGGGTGAAGGAGCAGCGGCCGGTGCTGCTGACCGACACGACCTTCCGCGATGCGCACCAGTCGCTGCTGGCCACGCGGATGCGCACGAAGGACCTGATCGCGCCGGTGGCGAGCTACGTGCAACACCACCCGAACCTCTTTTCGCTCGAAGTGTGGGGCGGGGCGACGTTCGACGTGGCCATGCGCTTCCTCCGCGAAGACCCCTGGGACCGCCTGCGGCAGTTCCGCGCGGCCGCCCCTAACACGCTCTTACAGATGCTGCTGCGCGGCTCGAACGCGGTGGGCTACAAGGCCTACCCCGACAACCTAGTGGTACGCTTCGTGGAGGCGAGCGCCCGCGAGGGCATCGACGTATTCCGCATCTTCGACTCGCTTAACTGGGTGGAGAACATGCGCGTGAGCATCCAGGCGGTGCGTGAACGGACCGAGTCGCTGGCCGAGGCGTGCATCTGCTACACGGGCGACATCCTGGACCCGAGCCGCACGAAGTACGACCTGCCCTACTACCTGGACCTGGCCCGGCAGCTCGAAGACGCCGGCGCGCACCTGCTGGCCATCAAAGACATGGCCGGGCTGCTGAAGCCCTACGCCGCCGAGCGGTTGGTGAGCGAACTGAAGGGGGCCGTCGACCTGCCGATCCACCTGCACACGCACGACACCTCGGCGGCACAACTGGCCACCTACCTGAAGGCCGTCGAGGCGGGCGTCGACGTGGTCGACGTGGCCATCGGCAGCATGTCGGGCCTCACCTCGCAGCCCAACTTCAACACGCTGGTCGAGGTGCTGCGGACCGGCGAGCGCGCGCCGGACGTGGACGTGGCGTCGCTGCAAACCTTCTCGGACTACTGGGAGACCGTCCGCACGTGGTACTACCCCTTCGAGTCGGGCCTGAAGGCGGGCGCGGCCGACGTTTATCAGCACGAAATTCCCGGCGGGCAGTACTCGAACCTCCGCCCGCAGGCGGCTTCGCTGGGGCTGGAAGACCAGATGCCCACGATCAAGCGCACCTACGCGGCCGTGAACCAGATGTTCGGCGACATCACGAAGGTGACGCCCTCGTCGAAGGTGGTGGGCGACATGGCCCTCTACATGGTGGCAAATCAGCTCACGCCCGACGACGTGATGACGCGCGGCGAGACGATCCCCTTCCCGGCGTCGGTGAAGGGCTTCTTCCGCGGCGACCTGGGCCAGCCGCCCGGGGGCTTCCCGCCCGAGTTGCAGAAGATCGTCCTGAAAGACGAGCAGCCGTTCACCGAGCGCCCCAACGCGCACTTGGAGCCGGTGGATTTCGATGCCGAACTCACCGCGCTGCACGAGCGGTGGGAGGATGACACCTTAGGCGAACTGGACCTACTCTCGGCGCTGCTCTACCCGCAGGTGTTCGAAGAGTACCAAACTTTCCGCAACCAGTTCGACGACGTGAGCCGGGTGCCGACGCCGCCGTTCTTCTACGGATTGAAACCCGGTGAAGAGACGCTGATCGAGATCGACTCGGGCAAGAGCATCATCGTGCGGCTGCAGTACGTCGGCCCGCCCGACGACCGGGGCATGCGCGCGGTGAGCTTCGTGTTGAACGGCCAGGTACGCTCCATCGACGTGCGCGACCAGACGCTGAAGGTCGAGCGGGCCGAACACCAAAAGGCCCGCGAGGCGCACGAGGTCGGCACGCCGCTGCAAGGGCTGCTCTCGCGCATCCTGGTCAAACCCGGCGAGGTGGTAAAAAAGAACACGCCCCTGTTCGTGATCGAGGCCATGAAGATGGAGACCACCGTCACGGCCCAGACCGCCGGCGAGGTGGACCGACTGGTGCTTCCAGAAAATACGATGGTGGACCTCGACGACCTGGTGGTGGTGATGCGATGACGGTTCGCCGGGAAAAGAGCGGGCTGATTGCCGTCGTGCTGCTCGTCTGGCTGCTGCTGATCCTACCCATCGACCCGCGCGGCAACTTCCCCCTAAATGATGACTGGCGCTTCGCCGCGCCGGTGCAGTCACTGTTGGAGGCGGGCGAACTGCGGGTGCGCGGCCTGACCGCTCCGAATTTGATGGCGCAGGTAGCCTGGGGCTATCTTTTCGCCC
>JBARYS010000660.1:0-1626 GCA_049648155.1 Catalinimonas sp.
GAACAGCTCGATACGCTCCATGACGGCCTTGGCGGCGGCAAAGTCGTCGTCGGCCAGTTCGAACGAGACCATCCCCCCGAAGTTGCGCATCTGCTGCTTCGCCAGCGCGTGGCCGGGGTGGCTCTCCAGGCCGGGCCAGTAGACCTTGCCCACCTTCGGGTGCGCTTCGAGAAAACGGGCCACCACCCCGGCGTTGTGGCAGTGGCGGTCCATGCGCACGTGCAGCGTCTTGATGCCGCGCAGCAGCAGGAAGCAGTCTTGCGGACCGGGCGTGGCCCCCACCGCATTCTGGAGGAAGGCGATGCGCTCGGCCAGCTTAGCGTCGTTCACCACCAACGAGCCCATCACCACGTCCGAGTGCCCCGCCATGTACTTGGTCAGCGAGTGCATCACAATGTCGGCTCCGAGGTCGAGCGGCGTCTGTAGGTAGGGCGTCGCGAAGGTATTGTCGACGGCCACCAGCACGTCGCGCTCGTGGGCAATGGCGGCGGCGGCGGCCACGTCGACCACCCTCAGCAGCGGGTTGGTGGGCGTTTCGAGCCAAAGCAGCTTCGTCCGCTCGGTGATGGCTCCACGGACGGCATCAAGGTCCTGGGTGTTCACGAAGGTGAAGCGCAGCCCGAAGTTCTCGTAAACATTGGCGAAGAGCCGGTAGGTACCACCGTAAAGGTCGTTCGTCGCCACAACCTCGTCGCCCGGCTTAAAGAGCTTCATTACCGTGTCGGTGGCGGCCATGCCGGTGGCAAAACAGTAGGCGAACTTCCCGTTCTCCAGGGCGGCCAGGTTGTTCTGCGCCACCGTCCGCGTGGGGTTGTGCGTCCGCGAATATTCGTACCCCTTGTGCTGCCCGGGCGAGCTCTGCGCGTAGGTCGAGGTCTGAAAAATGGGCGTCATCACCGCCCCGGTCGTCGGGTCGGGCGCGACCCCGGCGTGAATGGCCTTGGTTCCGAATTTCATAGTTGGAGTTGGGTTTTGGCTGTTGGGGCTGACGCACCATTAGGTTTTAGCAACTGGGTGTTGGCTTTGGGGGCCGGCGCGCCACTGGCTGTCGGAAGATGCAACGGCCGGCGGCGAGTTCGGTTCGCCCGAAGGTAGGTTTCCAGAGGCGATGTCGCGGCGGAGACGCAGTGATGCACGCGTCAAAGCCAACCGCTAAAAGCCAACCGCCAACCCCCAGTTAGAACCCCATGACCGTGAAGCCGCCGTCGACGGCGATCACCTGGCCGGTGACGTACGAGGCGGCGGGCAGGCAGAGGAACGCCACCACGGCGGCGACCTCCTCGGGCGTGCCCACCCGGCCGGCGGGCGTGCGCGCCAGGACCGCCTCTCGGAAACCTTGGTTTTGGAGCACCTGTTCGGCCAGCGGCGTGGCGATGTACCAGGGCGCGACGGCGTTGACACGGATGCCGTCGGGAGCCCACTCTACGGCCAGGTTGCGGGTCATCTGGTTCAGGGCGGCCTTGCTCATGCCGTAGGGCGCGCCGGTGCGGATGTGCGTCAGCCCCGCCACCGAACTGACGTTGACCACCGCCGAGCGCTCCGAATGCCGTAGGGCCGGGTGGAGGCGGATCGTCAGTTCGTAGACCGAGAGGAGGTTCAGCTCCAGCAGGCGGTGGTACTCTTCGG
>JBARYS010000661.1:0-4080 GCA_049648155.1 Catalinimonas sp.
ACGCTGCTGGGCACCATCGACTTTGTGGACCTGGCCAACCCGGTGCTGGACCTCCGCTTCAAGACCGACGAGTTCCGCTTCCTGAATTCGGGGCAATACCAGGGCAACGAAGAGTTTTACGGAGTCCTGTTCGCCGCCGCCGACATCAAACTGAAGGGGCCCGCTACGACCGCGCTGGAGGTGACAGGCAGCCTGAAGACGCTCGATAACTCCACGCCCGTGCTGAACCTGAACACGGGCGGCGTGGCGGCCATCCAACCCGCTGCCTGGGTGACGCACATCGACGCGCAGACCGACACGATCATCGCGGGTGGTGAGGCGGAGTTCGGCGACTCGCTGGCGATGCAGGACATCGATTCGGTCGAGACCACCGGCGTGCACGTAGACCTGGACATCGAACTGACGGAGGGAATGCTCGTAACGGTGATCATCGACGACGACAACCAGTTGCAGATGGCCAGCAACTCGAACCTGAGCATCGACATGAGTCGCCAGGGTGACCTGACCATCGTGGGCGACGTGCGCATCGTGGAGGGTGCCTACGCCATCAGCCTGTTCGGCGCGGTGAACAAGCGCTTCACCATCCGCGAGGGCAGCGTGATCCGCCTGAACGGCAGCCCGACCGACGCCACGTTCGACCTGACGGCCGTCTACACCACCGCGACCCAGTTTGCGCCCATCGTGCCGGGCGAGCCGCCGTCCATCGCCCGCCAGCGGCTACCGGTGAACGTGCTGCTACAGATCAAGGAAGACCTGACTAAGCCCCAGATCGGCTTCGACCTGGACCTGCCCGAGGAGACGGCCAACGCCCTGCCGTTCTCCATCCGTGCGCAGTTCGACCAGATCAGAAACGACGAGAACCGCCGCCTGAAGCAGGTGTTCGGGCTGGTGGCGCTCGACCAGTTCGTGCCCGACGGCGGCAGTACTATCGAGTCGGACCGCAACGGCACCATCGCCCGGCAGGTGGACCAGACGGTAAGCCAGGTGCTCACGAGCCAACTGAACGAGCTCTCGCAAGACTACCTCGGCGGCGTGGAGGTCTCGGTCGACCTGCAATCTAAGGGCAACGCGGCGGGCACCTACAGCGACGATTTCAACGACAAGGAGCTGGCCGTGAGCCTGTCGAAACAGCTCTTCAACGACCGCCTCCGGGTGACGGTGGGCAGCAACGTGGACCTGCAATCAGAGAGTTCGGCGGGCGCGCAGGGCCAGAACACCAACCAGGGCGTCAGCAACGTGGTGGGCGACATCATCGTGCAGTACCTGCTCTTGCCCAACCAGAACGTGAGCGTCAAGTTCTTCCGCCGCACCAACCAGAACCGCACCGTCTCGGTGTCGAACAACAACCCCGAGATCATCGGTACGTCACTGTCGCACAGCGTCGACTTCGAGAGCCTCCGCAAGCTGCTCGGCTTCGACCGGGGCGAGTACGATTTGAAAGAAGAAGAGGAAGAACCCCAGCCGGAGGAGACCCCCGAGAAGGTGCCGGAGGCGGAGACTTCGACGCGGCGGTAGCGAGAAAGCCGGCCTAAACTTCGCGTTGAACTTCAGGCTGGCTTTTTCGTTGACGGGCCACAAGTGGGTCCCCCTTACCGCACAATGACCACCCGGCGGGTGACCGTATAAGTGGGGGCCGTGACGCGCACGGCGTACCCACCCGCCGCCAGGCCCGCCGGTACCGTGAGGGCAACTTCTGCCGTCCGGCTGCTCCCCGCGTGCCACGCTTCAGACACCGTTCGGCCCGTCGGGTCGAGCAACGTCAGCCGTAGCGACTCTTCCCCGCTCACTCCTTCAATTCGCACCCGCCCGGCCGCGCACGGGTTAGGCACGACCCTCACCGCCGCCGACAGCAGCGGCGAGGGGCTTACCATCACGACCGCCGAATATTCCCAGCCGCCGTCGAAATCAACCTGCCTGAGGCGGTAATAAGCCACGCCCGCCGGGGCACGCCGATCCCTAAAATCGTAGGCCGATACGCCCACCCGGTTGCCGCCGCCGGTCACGGCTCCGATCCGCTCGAAGGCCACGGCGTCGATGGAGCGCTCCACTTCGAAGTGGGCGTTGTTGATTTCGAGGGCGGTCTGCCAGGTGAGCACGACGCCCCCGTTCTCACGCGCCGCGCCGAACGAGAGCCAACTGACGGGTAGCGGGTCGACGCCCCCTTCGTACGCACCCAGGTCGGGAGCCGTACCCTGGAAACGGCGGGCGCTGTCGAGGTCAAACACCACCGTCGACCCGCCGAAGAGCAGTTCCGAAAAGTCGCCGTCGTCGTCCAGGTCCTGCGTATCTGTGGTGTCACGTCCGGCGTCGACGGCCGCACCGCTGAGCGCCAGGCGAAAGTCCGCGTTCGCGTAGTCGACGAAGGGATCGGGCTCGGCGGGTAAGTTTCCGCCCGCATCGATGGTGCCGGGAGGCAGGGTGGGGTCGCTGAGCAACACGTGCCGCGCGGTGGCCTGAACGGTGCTGCCGGCGTTGGCCCAAGCGATCTCCGTGGTGCCCACCACGTTGTTCCAAAAGAGGCCGTTGCGTACGTAGCAGGAGACCGCTCCCGAAAGATCTGCGTCGTTGTATACGCCCGCCCCGTCGAAGGTAGCTTGATTGTCGGTAAAGGTACAGTTGACCAAGTAAGACGTACACTGACCTAGGTAGCCGTAGTTCAGCATCCCCCCGCCGAAGTCGGCGCTGTTGGCGTAGAAAAGCGTTCCGAAGTAAGTAGGCCGTACGGTGCCGGCTTCGCCGTAGTGCGCGGCCGCCCCCCCCTCGATGTCGGCGAAATTATCGACAAACCCGCAGTTGACCAGGCGGGGGGCAGAGAAGCCGTCCTCGTTACCGGAAGCGCAGAAACCTGCGCCCCCCACGAGCGCCAGGTTCGCTTTGAATTCGCAGTAGACCAGCTTTGGCGAGCTGTCACCGCCACGCTCACCGGCGGCGTACATACCACCGCCCGTAACGGCAAAATTGTCCATAAAGATGGTGTTTCGCAGCGTCGGCCGGGAGTTGCCGCCGGCCGTGCCGTCGTCGTACCAGCCACCCCCGAGCGCCTGCTCGTCGTCACCGTCGGCGTTCCCGCCGCGCACCGTGAAGCCGTCGACCACGGTAGCACTCGAGGCGTTGCGGGTGGTCACCACGTGATAAGCGTTGTCGGTCTCGTCGTTGAGAATGTCCAGGTCGCCACTGAGCACGGTGAGGTTGAAGATCAGGTCCCGGGCCGTCAAGTCGATGTTCGTCTCGGTGCCGTTCAGCCCCCCGATCACCACGACGCCGTCGGGAATCAGGAAGGTCCGTGTGCGTGGGTCGGCGGGCGCGGCGTTGCCGAACTCGTCGACCGTCGGGGTGTACGTGCCTACCGCTACCAGCACGGTATCGCCCGCCGTGGCCAGATCGAGGGCATCCTGTAGTTCGGTAAAAGCACTGAGCCAGGCCGTACGACCCGCCGCCACGAAGTAGCGGGTCTGAGCCGAGGCTACGTGGGCGCACAGCAGCGTGCAGAGCAGGAAGAGCGGAGAGAAGCGTCGTTTTACCATTGTACAAGAAGGTTTAGGTGGCCGAACAGGTCGCCCGTGTCGGCGTCGGGTTGTAAAGGGTCCTGAAAATATCGTCGCTGCCAGGAGGTGCTCAGGCGCAGGTGTTCGCCGAGCGGTAAGGACGCCCGGACGAAGTAGCCGGTGATCCACCCCATGTCGGTGGCGGTGTGGGTGGCCCGTCCGCCCGCGCTGCCACTCAGTCGTCGCCACAGGGTCGCCGTGAGGGCCACGTCGCCGCCGGGCTGCCGGGCAACACGCTCGCCGAACGTACGGTGGGTCAGATCAGCGTTGAGAGTGACGGAGAGCGTGCGGGCGAGAGTAAACAACTGCCCCAATTGCAGGTACCAGACGCCGAACGTTCCCAGCGAGTCGGAGTTGGTCGCGTCGACGTAGGTGGTCATCAGGCTGGTGCGGGCGGGTTGGTCGCCCAGCCGGTAGTTATAGCCCGTCGTGGCGTGCAGTCGCCAGGCGGCGAAAGTCGACTCCAGGTCGTACCGGCGTTGACGCGACAGGTCCAAGCGGAGGCTCGGGGCCTGGCGGGGGCGGAGGTCCACGC
>JBARYS010000662.1:0-6169 GCA_049648155.1 Catalinimonas sp.
GTAGCGCATCCGCCAGGGGGTGTCGGGGGCGTTGCGCACCAGTTGAATCTGGGCGCTGCCCGTACCCATGAAGATGTTCTGCTCGTCCTGCACGATGCTGAGGTTGAACGCCCGCTCGACCGTCGCCACGGTGTCCGAGCCGGTGGTGTCGACGAACACGTAGTTGTTCCAGCGCAGCGAGGTCGACTGCACGCCCCGGAAGAGGTTGTAGGTCGAGAGCATCTCGGTGTCGCGGTCCCAGCTTACGTAGACGTTGTTCTGAAAGTCGAAGTAAGAGAAGCGAAAGGCCGGGTCGATCAACTGGCCGTACAGCACCGAGTCGCGCAGCTCGTAGGCGTTGCGAAACCACTCGAAGAAGCCGTCGAGCGTGCGGCGGTCGCCCAGCAGCTCGTTCGGGTCGATGGGCGCGTCGTCCAGCCCCGGCGCGAAGGGGTTGCAGCTAAGCACCCCCAGCCCCGCCGCGAGGACCACGGCCGTCAGTCCACGATAAAATATTGCTTTAGCTCGGTCCAGCACGGTTCGGTTCCGGTTTGGTTGTCCTGCCACTGGCTGATGGCCCACTCGTTGTCACGAAACCGCAGCGTCAGGTTGATGTTTCCCTCGAAGGTGAAAGGCAGCTCCTCTTCATTCTGATGCGTCACCGTGAGCGTGTAGTCGGCCACGTAGACCAGCGAGTCGGGCGTTAGGTAAGTGTCGGGCGCAATGCGCCTGAGTTCCAAGCGGTTCTGCTCCGTCGAAGCCGAGGCCTCTTGAATGTTCTTCAGGTACTCCAGCTCGTCGATCAGGCTCCACTCCTGAAACAGCCCCAAGTTGTTGCCCAGCACGTCGGGGTCGGGCGTGAAGCGAAACGTCGCCGCGTCGAAGCAGCGCTCGTAGTTCACCAGGTTCAGATCGGCAGTAGCGCGGCGGAAGTTGTCGAGTAGAATTTCGGGGTCGGTTGGGGGCGTCCACCCTCCGGCGGCGGGCGCGGGTGGTTCGGGCGTGCGCACGTCGAAGCAACCTTGCAGCAGCAACGCGCAGAGACCCAGCAAAAGCAGGCAGCGTACCGTCACGGTACGTAAGTTAGTCTTTTGTGCTCCGACGGGCAAAAGTTGCTTCGTCTGTCGCCGGTGGACGGTCGGGGTGTGGTTGGTGCGGAGAAGCCCCGGTCGACCTTCCGGCCCGTGCGGCAACGCCGGCTCTTCTACACCTTCCGCATCAGCAGCAGCCCGTCGCGGATCGGCAGCATCAGGCACGCCACCCGTGGGTCGGCGCGGCACTTTTCGTTGAAGCGACGCAGGTGCTCGGTCATGCGGTCGGTCACGGCAGGGTCGACCACCTTGCCCTTCCAGAGCACGTTGTCGGCCACGATGAAGCCCCCCGGCCGTACTCGGTCAATCACCAAGTCGAAGTACCGGCCGTAGCCGCCCTTATCGGCGTCGATAAAAACCAGGTCGAATGTCTCGTCGATCTGCGGGATAATCTCCGCCGCCGGGCCAAGCCGAAAGTCGATCTTCTCCCCCAACGGCGAGGCCGCGAAGTAGCCCCGTACCCGCTCCGCGAGCGCCTCGTTGCGGTCGATGGTGATCAGACGGCCCCCGTCGGCCAGCCCCTCGGCCAGACAAAGGGCCGAGTAACCCGTGTAGGTGCCGATCTCCAGAATGCGCTTCGGGCGGAGCATCCAAGCGAAGTTCGCCAGCACCCGCCCCTGTAAGTATCCAGAGAGCATGCGCGGCTGCGGCACGTCTCGCTCCGTCTCCTCGCCGATGCGGCGCAGCAGGTCGCCTTCCGGCTCGGTGTGCGCTTCGACGTACTCGCTCAGAGCGGGCGTAAGTAGGTTCAGATTCATAGAGAGAAGCAGTTGCAGGAACACCGTCGGACGACGCCCCCTTCGGTTACGTAATGTTTGGAATACCCCTAAGCAATGAACCCACCCCGGCGATTCGTACGTTAACAGGCCGAAAATAAGTACCCCCGCCCAACGTTCGTATCGAAAGTCTCTTCCGGATTATGACCACCCGCCCCGTCCTGCTGCTCCTGCTCACCCTGAGCGTCGCCACGACCACGCTGGCCCAGAAAAAAGAGTCGCGCAAAGACCGGCCTAAGAAAGAGCGCCAACCTACCGACGGCGACCTGACCATCGACGAGTTCGGCGAGCCGGTGATCATCGTCGACACGGTAGCGTCCGACAAAAAAGAGGAGCACAAGAAAAAATGGAAGCGGCGCGTCTTTTACGACCTCAAGACGCGTAAGGGCTTCACCAAGAAGGGCAACGGCGAGATGGAGCTGTTCTACACCCTGAAAAAGCCCCAAGACCCCGACCCCTACTTGTCGGAGCTCCGGCAGGTCTATTGGTACCACGCCCGCGAACGTAAGGTGATGAGCGGCGTCATTAAGGAGAAGGATGCTCCCTACGCCCGTCTGCTGCACGGCCCTTACAAGCGCATGCGCGACGGCGAAATTCTTGAAGAGGGCATTTACTACGTCGGCGCGAAGCACGGCCGCTGGGTCAGCTACGACAAAGACTTTGTTCTGCTCGAAAAGGAGAAGTACCGCAAAGGGTGGCTCCGCGACGCGAAGGTGACGTTCTACGACGCCGGCCGTGAGAAGGTCGACGAAGTTTACCCGCGCGACGAGACCGGCGAGATGGAGGGCAAGTACTACAAGTTTCACGAGAACGGTCAGGTGGCCGTGCGTGGGCAGTACGAAGACGGCGTGCCCGTGGGCCGTTGGGTCGAGTACTACCCCTTCCTGCGGCGGACGCACAAGGAGCTGATGTACCCTGAGGATCCCTATCCGGAGGAAGCTAAAGTGGAGCCGGTGCTGCTCCGCGAGTACGACCGCAGCCAGCGAGTCGTCTACGACCACGAGCAGCAAGAGGCAGAGCGCAAGAAGAAGGAGGAGGCCGAACGCAAGGCCGAGTGGCGTCGCCGCGCCCTGGACGGCACCCTCGACGAGATGGAAAACCCACCCGAGAACCCGTAGCAAATTGCCGTGGCCTGAGAGGATACCACGCCACACAATGGTTTACGGACGCGACGGCCAACCGCAGCGAGGCTTACCTTGAAACCACTAGGTCATCGGAGTATCTGGTCGCCGGACACGGACTCGAAATTAACCGTTTCTGCCTGATTACAGATGGTGTCTGGGGACACGAGTCGGCCATTTTCGGCAACGAATGGTTGCGTACGTCGGGACTGTTCGACGCCGTACGTGGGGGGAGGGTCGAAGTACAGGCCCTCGCGTAGCGTGATTGTACACGCCGAAACTAGCTTCGTTCTGGAGCTCGCCCTGCTTCAGGAGCAACACGAAAGCCGTGAGCAGTTGATCACACTCGCGATGCGGCGCAAGGTTATTCTCGTGCTTCCCGGCTACTCGCTGATAGAGCCGTACGAAACGGTGACGCGTGCTTTTAAGAGGAATCAGGCGGTCTCCGAACGTGGCGCGACGAATTGGGGCAGTCGGGGCGATCCGCACCGTACGAAGAGCAAGCCGAAGCGCTGCGGGAGTTGACCGTGCTCTTCGTGCGTGTCAAGGGGAAGAGCGCAATCGGCTGCAAAAAGTGCTCGGAACAGCTCCTGAGTACTGCCCAGATCATTCCATTGACAGCGGGCGTCATCCGTGATTCTTTGAATCACCAGGCAAACGGGTTTTCCCCGCAAGATGCCGTCGTGTACGCGTCCGTGTTACACCACCTGGCCAACGGAGGTACCGGTGAGAGGGCGTTTCCGAACCGCAACTCCAAGGACTCCGACCCTCCCGACGTACGCGGACAACTTGGCTTCATACGGCTGCACGCGCTTCTTCGCCGACGGCGTCAGTTACGTGCGGCATCACGTCGGCGGCCGATCACCTTCCGCCGGTACGCTCCCCCGCAGCGCCTCCCCGATCTGCTGAATGCCCGCCGTGAGCGCCTCCATCTGCGCCACCACCTGCGCCACGCCGTTTGTGTCGGCGCGGCGGTTCTCGGCGAAGCGCGTCTTGATCTCCTCCCAACGTGCGCGCTCTGCGTCCGTCTGCCGGCCCAGCAACTCTTTGAGCTTCAGTAAGTTCGCCTCGGCGTCGGCCGTCAGCGTTTGCGACTCCTGCTCGTAGTGCGTCAGCAGCAGCGTGCGCACCTCCTCGTCGTTCATGACGGGCCGGATGCGCTCGGCCAGCTTGTTCATGTCGCGGTACGACCCCTGTAGCTTAAATGGTGGCTCGGTGCGGTAGGCGTCGGCTTGTCCCGCCGAGTGGATGTACGCTTGATTGACGGTCAGCAGCACGTCGCGCACGGTGAGCAGCTTACGCAGCACGCGGGCGTAGCCGTCGAGCGCCTGTGGGGCGTGGTCGGCCTCGAACTCCAGCCCGGCGCGGTCGCCGCCCTCCACCAGCCGCAGCAGCGGGAAGAGGTCGGCGGGGTGGGCCGTGAGCGGGCGCAGGGCGGGGTTCACAGCGAGGCTGTTCTCCAGGTAGCTCAGCTCGAACGCCGCGCGCGTGTTGCCCAGGATGTCGCCGAGGTTGTAGACGTCGGCGCGGTTCGTCAGCATGTCGGGAATCTGGAACTTCTCGCCGCCCTCGGTGTAGGGGTTGCCCGCCATCACCACCGCCACCCGGCGGCCGCGCAGGTCATAAGTACGCGGGCGGCCCCGAAACACGCCCTCGATCTTCCGCTGGGCGTCGCAAAGCGAGATGAATTTCTGCAAAAACTCCGGGTGCAGGTGCTGGATGTCGTCGAGGTAGAGCATCAGGTTGTCGCCCATTTCGAGCGCTAGGTTCAGCTTCTCCAGCTCCTCGCGGGCGGCGGCGTTGGGCGCTTCGGCGGGGTCGAGGGCCGTCACGGCGCGGCCGAGCGCAGGGCCGTTCACCTTCACGAACGTCACGCCCAGCCGACTGGCCAAGTACTCCATCAGCGTGGTTTTGCCGTAGCCGGGCGGCGAGATCAGCAGCAGCATCCCCTGCCGGTCGGTGCGCTGCCCCTCGCCCGCCGTGCCGAGTTGCTTGGCGAAGTTGGTGCCGATCAGCGGCAGGTAGACCTCGTCGATCAACCGGTTGCGTACGAACGAGGCGAGCGGGCGCGGCTCGAACGTTTCGAGGCGTAGCTCGGCCCGCCGGGCGTCCAGCAGCCGCCGCTTCTCCGCTTGAAATGTCCGGTAACGTGGCACCACTGCGTGGTCGTAGGCCCGCAGCTTCGCGGTAAACATCAGGTAGTCGAAAGCGTACGTCCCGTTCGCGATGACCGCGTGGTCACCCTGCATCCCGACGATCTCGCGGCGCATCGACACGTCGCGCACCTCGTTGTCGGGTGCGCCGAGGGCTTTACGGACGGCAGCTTCGTGGACGTACCGCCCTTCGCCACCGGTGGCCTCGCAGAACGCCCGCACCCACTTGCGCACCAGCCGGAACCGCGCGGCGGGGCTACCTTCCAGCACCGCGACCGAGCGGTCGTAGGTCTCTTGGTGCTTCGTCCGGCGCAGGTGCGCGTCGAACGCCTCCGCGAGGTCGACGGCGGCGCGGTCGGCCACGAACCCATCGTCGTGCGCGATTTCTCGGAACAGATAGGTGCCCGCCTCTTCGGCCAGCGCGGCGTCGAACAGCCCCGTGCGTTCCAGAAACGCCCTGATCTCGCCTTGTAGCTCCTGCACGATGCCCTCGAACTCGCGGGTATCCGGAAACACGCGCAGCAGGTGGCCCACGCCCCGCAGCCGGTGGTGCCAGAGCTCCCGGCGGTCGGCTTCGCAGAACGTGCGCCAGTAGAGCTGCGCGGCGGCGCGGGCGGTGGGCGCGTGGCGCAGCAGACCCAGCGAGCCGTCCAGCTCCAACAGCACTTCGAGGATGCGGGCGGCGTCCTGATCGTGCACGCCCTTCACGTAGCCCTCTTCGTAACGGTCGGCGGCGAAGCGCGTCACGGCGGCCCGCAGCTCCCCGTTCAGGTCGGTGCCCCCGTGCTCCCGGAAGAAGCGCCAGGCCAAGAACTCGGCGCGGTAGACGTCGGCGTTCTCCGACACCAGCGCCTGCTCCCACACGTCGCGCGTGGCCGGAAAAGTGGCGTCCTTCACCGGTTCGAAGAACGCCGTGCCCGTCAGGTGGAAGAACATCGCGCCGTCGCGCGGCACCATCACGAGTTCAAGCGGCTGTTGGCTCACCGAGAAACGGTGCTCGCCGAGACGCAGCACATCGTCGGCGAAGAGCTCCCGCCGGTCTTTGAGTT
>JBARYS010000663.1:0-3693 GCA_049648155.1 Catalinimonas sp.
GTGCACACGTCGGGGGCGCTGCCGCTTGCCGCCCTGGGGGGTGTGGCCGAGCGAACGGGCGTGCTCTACCCGCTGCAAACCTTCAGCGACGACCGTGCGGTTGACTGGTCCGAGGTGCCCCTGCTGATAGAAGGCTCCGAGGCAACGACCACGGAACTGCTGACGGCGCTTGCGGCGAGGCTCAGCGAGCACGTTCACCCGGTGCGGTCGGAGCAGCGGCGGCAACTCCACCTGGCGGCGGTGTTCGCCTGCAACTTCACCAACCACCTGCTGCTGATCGCCGACGAGGTGATGCGCGGCGTCGACCTCGACCCGACCCTTCTCCACCCCCTGGTGCGCGAGACGTTCGAGAAAGCCCTCACCATCGGCCCCGAGGCGGCGCAGACCGGCCCCGCCCGGCGCAACGACGTGGGCACGATGCGGTGGCACGAAGCGTCGCTGGCGGCGCGGCCGGAGCTACTTGAGCTGTACCGTACGCTCAGCGAGCGGATTCAAAAAAACGAAGGGTTACGGTAGGTCGGATCACTCGAACGAGAACAGCGACTTCTGCTGATCGCCGTTGTCCTGCGGTGGTTTGGCCTGCGCCTTCAGCGCTTTCTGTGCCGAGAGGCGGTTTTCGAGGCGTGTAAATTCTGCTTGGTAGGCTTCCCACTCTTTCAGGGGAATTTGCACGACCACGCGGGTGCCGTCGGCGTCGGTGACGTATTGTAGCGAAAGGTCCATCGAGAGCATTTTTTGGCGGGCGGCAAAGTAAGCAACCACCGACATAATCGCGCTTGACACGGAACCAAGATCAAGCGTGGCCCGCCCGGCGGTTAGCTACCATTCCAGAAGGCTTCGATCTGCCGCGCCAGCGCCTCGGCGGCTTCCGGGGGGTGCAGCGCCTTATTCAGCGAGTACCACACGCCCGCGCCGGGGTCTACGTAGTGGCCCGGCTGCTTCGGCAGCTTTTCGGTGGCTCGTTCGAAGGCGTAGTCTGGGGCGTAGAGCGTTTGCAGAAGCGGCCGCAGCCGCTCCCAGGGGAGCGTCCGGCGTTTGCCGCCACTCTCTACGGACAAGCGGCGGTGCAGGAACGACGCCTCCACGTGCAGTTCGCGGGCGGCGGCCTGCGTCACGTCGGCGTAGCGCACCCGGAGCGGTGCTTCGCGGCCGGCAGCTTCTAGAACGCCCTGCCAGAGCTCCTGGGCGAGATAGAGCCACTCTTCCGTACGCCGGGGTACGCCCGTCCGCGCGGCAGAGTGCAGGTCCGCAGGGCTGTCAAGGTCTAGATAGAGCACCATCTCGTCTTGCTCGGTAGGCGTGCGGAGGGCCACGCTTCTGGTCCGGCGCTCCCACACCTCCAGCCAGGCGGCCGGCAGCAGGCCCCGCCAGGCGAAGTCATCGTCCGTGCTGAACCCCTCCTCCAGAATCTCGTCGGGCGTGAGTTCGTCGCGGTCCAGGTAACGCAGTTGGTAGTCCACCGCCAGGCCGTCGGCGCGCGGTGCGGCCCGCAGCCGGTACTCGTGGCGATAGGGCGGGGGCACGTGCGGGGCGGTCTCGAAATGGATCTCACCGGGCAGCGGGGTAGGCATCGGGCAAAGGTAGCGTGCGGGTCTGGGCGGTTGTTTATACCTTTCGAGGCTATGACGACTTCGCCTTCGCTGCTGCACCAGTGGTTACTCACGTGTCGGGGCGCTCCGGCCCTGCCGCTCGACCTGCACGGCCCCCGCGTGCTGCGCCTCGACCTGTCGGTGCACAACCCCGACCTGCCCGCGCTCGACCTGCGCGACACGGCGGGCTTCGACCGGTACGTGTTCGGCAAGATGCACGCGGCCGGGGCCGACATGGCGGTGGGCGGCTACCTCGAAGACCGGCAGATTTACCGGCGCAGTGCGCACTTCGGCACCGCCGACGAAGAGTCCCGTTCGGTGCACCTGGGGGTTGACCTCTGGGCACCGGCGGGCACGCCCGTGTTCGCGATGCTGCCCGGCCGCGTGCACAGCTTCGCCGACAACCAGGGGTTCGGCAACTACGGCCCGACCGTCATCCTGCAACACGACACGCCGCACGGGCCGCTGCACTCGCTCTACGGCCACTTGAGTCTCACGTCGCTGGCACGGGTCGCGGAGGGACAGATCGTGGCCGCCGGTGAGCGAGTGGGATGGCTCGGCCCCTTCCCCGAGAACGGCGACTGGCCGCCGCACCTGCACCTGCAACTGGTGGTCGACCTGGGGCCGTTCAGAGGCGACTACCCCGGCGTAGGGCGCCCCTCGGAGCGGGCGTACCACATGGCCAACTGCCCCGACCCTAACCTGCTGCTACGTTCGCCGTGGCTGTAACGACATATCACTTTGGTTGCCGTTAGATTCCTACTTTTGTGGCTGCAATCGTATGGAACTCATCGTCCGGCTCTTACTTTCGGCGGCAGGCGTGTTCCTGACAGCGGCTGTGCTGCCTGGGGTTCAGGTCAAGAACTTCGGCACGGCCGTGCTGGCGGCACTGCTGCTGAGCGTTGCCAACGCCGTCGTCAAGCCGATTCTGGTAATCCTCACCATTCCCATCACCATCCTCACGCTCGGGCTGTTTCTGCTCGTCATCAACGCGCTGATCGTCATGGCCGTCGACCGGCTCTTGGCGGGCATGAAGGTCCGGAACTTTGGCTGGGCGCTGCTGTTCAGCGTGATTCTTTCGGTTGCTACCGCCGTGCTCAACCTGCTCTTTTGACCGCTCTCCACACTGCCGAGGCTCGTGCGACAGGACAGTTTCCCACAAGCCCACCCTCTTCCAGTTAGTCCATTTCTCCTTTAATGAACACGCAAGAACGCTTTCACGAAGCGGTGGCCCGCTCCAAGGGCCTCGCCAAGCGACCTAATAACGCCCAACTGTTGCAGATTTATGGACTTTACAAACAGGCCACCGAGGGCGACGTGGTCATGCCCCGGCCAGGGGGCTTCGACTTCAAGGCCATCGCTAAGTACAACGCCTGGCACGGCCTGAAGGGCCTGCCCACCGAGGAAGCGATGAGCCGCTACTCGGACCTGATCGAGCAGTTGGTCGACAAAGACGAGACGCGCTAGCGGCGGCCATCCGGGGGCGTTGCCTTACTTTGTGCCGATGAAGTGGTGGTCGGCGTGCTGGTTTCTGCTCTGCGGCAGCGTATGCGCGCAGGTGGACCTGGTGCCTAACCCCAGCTTCGAAGAGATCAGCGCTTGCCCGGACGACTACAGCCAGATCAGCCGCGCGGCCCCCTGGCAGGGCTTTGCCTTCGGGGGCGAGGACGTGGACTTGTTTCACGCCTGCGGCAAGAAGGCATTCGGCGTGCCGCGCAACTTCACCGGCGAGGCCCGCGCGCGCACTGGCCACGGGTACGCGGGGCTGTTTGTCTGGTACCCGCAGTTTCCGACCTACCGCGAGTTTCTTCAGGTGCCGCTGGAGGAGCCGCTGCGGCCGGGGCGTACCTACGAGGCCGTGATGTACGTGCGGCGGGCGTCGTACCGCACCGTGGCCCTCGGTGGGATGGGGTTCGTCTTCACGTCCGACAGTTTGCGTCCCCACGCGGGCAACTGGACCGACTTCACGCCGCAGGTCGCGCGGCCGCCCGGCGAGCCCGTCGAAGATTCGCACCGGTGGACCAAGATCAGCGGGCGCTTCCGGGCGCGGGGCGACGAGCGGTGGCTCACCATCGGCGTGTTCGCACCGAACGACCGCCTGACG
>JBARYS010000664.1:0-2400 GCA_049648155.1 Catalinimonas sp.
GTGTAGAGCAGCTCCAGGTCGGTGTCATTCACCAGGTGGAGCGTCAGTTGCCGGTCGTTCAGCGGCACGAACGCCAGGTAGACGCCCACCTCGCGCAGGGGTACGGCCGGGCGCGGGGCCACCTTAGTGGTCAACTTACGGGCGGGCGGCTCGACGCGACGCGGCCCGAACGCCCGTTGCTCCTCGCCGGCCACCACCACCACCTCGTTGCGCAGCACGGGAATGGGGAAATCGTCGACGGTCACCTCCACCGTGCGCTCGTCCAGAAAACGCGTCAGGATACCCTCCTCGGTACCTTTTAGAAGCCGCACGCGGTCGCCGATATTCATAAGAAAAGTCGTTTAAAAGAAAGCAAAGGTATGGAAACGAAGAAGCCCGACGCGGTGGGGCGTCGGGCTTCGAAATTGGGTAGGAAGGGCGCTTAGAAGTGAGCGCTCAGCCCGAAGGTACCGTAGCTGAGGGGGCCGTAGCCCAGCTCGGCAAAGGCACCAAAGCCGGGGTTGAACTTGTAGCGAAAGCCCAGCACCGAACCGATGGTGACGTCCACGTCGTTCGAACGGCCGACGAAATCGTCACTCACGTTTTCAAACCTCAACCCTCCGAACAGCGTGATGTAAAAGTCAAACTTATCGTCGTCGATGTCCAGGTCCGCCAGGTCGTTCAGCAGGGGGAGGTAGTGGAACGACCCACGCAGGCCCCCGGCAAGGTGCGTGATGTTATAATTGTCGCTGAAAAAGGAATAGTTGTAGCGATAATTGGCGTACCCTACGTAAGGCCCCGCGCTGATGTACTCATGTACGCCGAGTTCAAGAGCGGCAGTTACCGGCGGCACGCTCAGCGCCCGGTTGCCGAAGAAGCCGTAACTGTAGCCACCGAAGCCGATGCCGGCTTGGAAGATTTTATCACCCTGCTCGTAAGCTTGTGCCCAGGTGGTGAGCGGTGCGGCCGCAGCCGTCAAAAAGAGTAGTAGAAAGAAGTACTTTTTCATGAGGGGTAGAATAGCGTTTGGCGGTTAATGGAAAGTGGCACGGAAGGTAAACAAAGCGCGGGTGATGATGCTCCTTTCCGCCCGGTTTTTCGGTTCGCTCACCACGTTGGGACCGACCTCGTGTGGCCGTAGAATCTGCCGGACGCCGGGGCGACGCTCCCCCAAGGCAACGCCACTCTGCACTATCCCGTGATAAAACCGGGTGCGATGACGAATGAGCCGGGAGCGGCGAAAATTTCCTCTCCGGGCGGTTTACCTTTCGGGGCCGTCTCTATCAACCGATGAACGAGGAAAAATACCAAGCAGACCAAACCAGACTTGCTGCGCTCAGGCGTGGCGACCGCCGGGCCCTCGACGACGTTTACCTCGAGTACCGGGTGGAGTTTTTCGCTTGGCTGCGCAAGCACTTCGGTTTGCCGCCCGAACAAGCGGCCGACATATATCAGGAGGCGATGCTGATTACCATCGAAAATATCCAGTCGGGCAAGTTGAAGACGCTCACGGCGAGCCTGAAGACGTACCTGTTTGCCGTGGGGCGCAACCTGGCCCGTAAGCGTACGTCCAGCCCGGTGCTGGTGCTGACGTCGGACACCGAGCTGCCCGCCGACACGCCCGACGTCGACGCCTGGGAGGAAGAGCAACGCCTCGACGCCCGCCAGCGGCTGGTAAGCGAGGAGCTGCAGCAACTCGGTGAGCCGTGCCGTTCGTTGCTGCGAATGTATTACTACGAGCGGCGGTCGATGAAGGAGATCTGCGCCGAGCTTTCGTATAAGAACGAGAACGTGGTCAAGAGTCAGAAGGTCCGCTGCATGAAAAAGCTGCGTGAATGTGTGTTAGACAAGAGTCATGAGTGAAGAGACGCAAACATACGAGGAGTTGGACGCATACCTGCGTGACGAGCTCGACACCCCCGCCCGCGCGGCGCTCGAAGACCGCCTCGCCGCCGACGGCGCGCTGCGCGAAGAGTTGGCCTGGCGGCGCGACGTGATGCGTGGCGTGCAGGCCGCCGAGCGTGAAGACCTACGCGCCTACCTGCGCGACCTTGAGGCGCGGGCCGCCGGGCCCCAAACATTCCCGATGCGCACCGACCGCCGTTGGCCCCTGCCGGCCGCAGCGGCGCTGGTGCTCCTGCTGGTGGCGGCCTACCTCCTCTGGCCCGGCATGGCTCCGACCGACGAGCTGGTGGCAGCACACTTCGAGCCCTACCCGAACGTGGTGGTAGTGGTAGAGCGGGGCAACGCTGCGCCAAAGACAACCCTCGCCACCGTGATGCGGCAGTACGAGTCCGGTCAGTACGCCACGGCGGCCGCACTGCTGGAAGAGATGCTGACCACTGCGCCCGGCAACGACACGCTCTACTTCTACTTGGGCAACAGCTACCTCGCCACCGGGCGCTACGCCGAGGCCAGCGG
>JBARYS010000665.1:0-2649 GCA_049648155.1 Catalinimonas sp.
CGCGGGCCATGCTGAGCGAGGTGTCCAGCAGCACGATCTTGGGGTTGGCGTTCCGCTCCAAATGGTAGTACGCTTCGTTGAGGAGGTAGGCGATCCGCTCGGTGTGTTCGGGACGCAGGGTCTGGGAGAACTTGCCCACGAAGTCGAGCGCCTCGCCCGCCACGCGGTTCAGCGAGCCGTCAGTGAGCTGTTGCATCAGCACCTCGCGGGTCAGCGTGAGGGCGTAGCGCACGAAGCCCTTCTGCGCCTCGCGGCCCAGCTTGTGGAATTCGTCGGTGTAGGCCACCAGCGCGTCGAACTTGCGGGCGTAGCAGTGCCGCAGCCACGTGACCACCAGTTGGTGGTAGTTGTTCGTTTCGTGGGCGGCCAGACGCACCGCGCGGCCCGTGCTGCCGTCGGCGAGGGTAGCCAGCAGCCCCGCGCGGTCGCCGTCGGCCAGCCCCTGGCTCCGCAGGTGTTCGACGATCTCGTGCGTCTCGGCGGGGCGCACGCGCATCATCTGCACGCGCGAGCGGATGGTGGTGAGCAGTTGGTCGGGCTGGTGGCTGACGAGCAGGAAGAGCGTGCGCGCGGGCGGCTCCTCGATGATCTTCAGCAGGGCGTTGGCCGAGGGGATGTTCATCGTCTCGGGCAGCCAGATCAGCACGGCCTTGTAGTGCGCCTCGAAGGCCTTCAGGCTGAGCGTGCGCACCACGTGGCGGCTGTCGTCGACGGTGATGTTGGGCGCGCGCGTGGCCCCGATCCGCTCGGTCCAGTCTTGCAGGGCACCGTACGGCTCCTGTTCGACGAAGGCGCGGAACTGGCGCGTAAGATCGGCGGCCTGGCGGTCTTTGTCCACCCCTTTCAGCGTGGCCGTGGGGAAGACGAAGTGCAGGTCGGGGTGCACCAGATGGTTGATCTTGCTGCACGCCGGGCAGCGACCGCAGGCGTCGTCGGGTTGCCGGTCTTCACAGTTCAGAAACTGTACGTAGGCCAGCGCCAGCGGCAGGTTGGGCGTGCCCTCCATCCCGGCGAAGAGCTGCGCGTGGGCCACCTGCCCACTGCGCACAGCCTGGCGGAGGCGGTGCTTGACGTCGTCGTACCCGGTGATGTCGGCAAATCGCATGGCGGAGAAAATACGAAGGTAACGAAGACACGTTCGGACGCGGTGCGATGTCTCTCTCGCGGAGGAAGCATACGCTCTAACAGTCTATATTATTGGGGTGAGCTACCCCATCAGCCGCTTCTGAGACAAGAAGGTAGGTCCCAAAGGCACCCCGCTACGGCACGAAGTTGCCGCGCGCAGCGTTCCCTCCCCGAACCTTACGTCCGCCGCCCCTAACCCCCTCGTTTTGCGGACTTTTACCTGAGCCGCCGCAGTTTATGCGAGCGGCGTACAGATACTACCGAGCGTGCGGAGGCTACTGCCCTTCTTCTTGTTGTCTTGCCTGATCGGCACCTCGCTCCGGGCGCAGTCGAGCCTGCGGTGCCGGTGGGTGCCCACGCGCGCCGGTGCCTTCCAGCTCGACACGCTCAGCTTGGTGCCGGGCACGATCCACCTGCAAAATGTGGCGGCCGCACTCGACAGCGTTCGCTACGACCTGAACGGCCACCGGCTGCAACTGGCCTTTCCCGAGCAGTTGCCCGACACGGTGATGATCTGCTACCGGGTGTTCCCGGTGCGGTTCGACGCGCCGCGCTTTCGGCGCAGCCTGGCGCGCTACGACTCGGGTTACTACGCCACCTACGAGCGTCCCGTCGCCGTCGAGAGGCATCAACAGCTTTTCAACACGCCGGGCATCACCAAACAGGGCAACCTGACGCGGGGCGTCTCGTTCGGCAACGGGCAGAGCGTGTTCGTCAACTCGTCGCTAAACCTGCAGATGTCGGGGCAGCTTACCGACGACCTGCGCCTGACGGCGGTGATCTCCGACCAGAACGTACCCTTTCAGCCCGAGGGCAACACCCAGCAGTTGCAGGAGTTCGACCGGGTGTACCTCGCGCTCGAACACGCCCGGGGGCAGCTCATCGCCGGCGACGTGGTGCTGCGCGCGCCTCCGTCGGCTTTTCTGCGCTACTACAAAAACGTGCAGGGCGGGCAAGCCACGGCGCGCTACGGCGTGGGCAAACACTCGACGGCCGAGACACAGGTGAGCGCGGCGGCGGCCAAGGGCAAGTTCTACTCCACACCCCAACTGCCGGTGCGCGAGGGCGTGCTGGGCCCCTACCGCCTGCGCGGCCCCAACGGCGAGAACCTGATCATCCTGGCGGGATCGGAGCACGTGTTTCTGGACGGGCAACTGCTGACGCGCGGCTTCAACGAGGACTACGTGATCGACTACAACGTGGGCGAGCTCACCTTCACGCCCCACGTGGTCATCACGCAGTATACGCGCGTGCGGGTCGACTTCGAGTACGCCGAGCGGCAGTACGCCCGCACGGTCCTGCAGGCGTCGCACCGGCAGGAGGCGGGGCGCGTCAACTTCTTCATGCACCACTATCAGGAGGGCGACAACCCCCGCAACCCGCTGGGCACCGAGCTCGACACGGCCGCCCGCCGCCTGCTGAGCCGTGTGGGCGACGACCCGGCGGCGGCGGTAATCGACGGGTCGCAGGCGGTGGAGTTTACCGGCGACCAGGTGCTCTACGTCAGGGCCGACACGCTGGTGG
>JBARYS010000666.1:0-2483 GCA_049648155.1 Catalinimonas sp.
GAGTACTGGTAGCCCACCACCATGATACCCTCGAAGTCGGGGCGGTACTGCGTCTGCCAGGTGTCCAGCAGGTCGCGCAGCACGGGGTACATCTTCTCCTCGGGCGGGTCCCAGGGCTTGGTCAAGTAGTAGTCGAGCTGCACGTTGTTGATGCCGCGGATGGCCGCCTCGATGTCGGAGTAGGCCGTCAGCAGCACGCGCTTGGTGTCGGGAAAGAGCGGGCGGGCCTGCTCCAAAAATTCCACGCCGAGCATCTCGGGCATCCGCTGGTCGGTCAGCAGCAGCGCCACCGGCTCTTGCTTGCGCTTCAGCTCGCGGAGGGTCTCCAAGGCTTCTGCGGCCGAGTCGGTGGTCAGGATGCGGTACTCCTTGCGGTACTCGCTACGCAGGTCGCGGCGCACGGCGTTGAGCACGTCCACGTCGTCGTCGACGGCTAGGATCACGGGTTTTTTCATCGGGAGGATTTGGATGCGGCGGCCGCGCGCTCCCGGCGGACGAGGGCGCGTTGCGGCAAACAGACTTCAAATTCGGTGTGGCCGGGTTCGGAGCGGACCTTGACGTCGCCCCGGTGCGACTTGACGATGCGCTGCACCACGTCGAGGCCCAGCCCGGTGCCCTCACCGACGCCCTTAGTGGTGAAGAACGGCTCGAAGATGCGGCTCTGCACCTCGGTGGGAATGCCCCGGCCGTCGTCGATCACCAGCACCTTCAGGAACTCGCCCTCGGGGCGCACCTCGATGCGGAGCGTGCCGCCGGCGTCCATCGCGTCCAGGGCGTTGTCGATCAGGTTGGTCCAGACCTGGTTCAGCTCGCCGGGGCGGGCCTCCACCTTCGGCAGGTCTTCGGGAAAGTCGGTCACGACGCGCACCTGCTTGCCCTTCAGCTTGTGGTTGAGCATCACCAGCGTGTTGCCTAGCCCCTCGCTTACGTCGGTGGCCTCGTTGGCGTCCGAGCGGTCCATGTGCGTGTAGTTCTTGATCGAGCCGACCAGCTCGGAGATGCGCCCCGAGGCCGACTGAATCTCGTCGACCAGCCGCTCGGTGGCCAGCGCCAGGTCGAACCACCGCACCACGTCGCCGATGGCCGCCTCGGGCATCTGGTCGCGGATGCTTTCGAGCTCGTCGATACCGATGCCCGACAGCACGATCTGCTCGGCGTAGGCGTAGCCGTCGTCCAGCCCGTGGTCTTCGAGCCAGTCGGCCACCTCGTCTTCGCGGTCGCTCTTCTCCAGCGGCGAGAGCTTGCGCCCCTCCGTGCCGAACGACTCCTTCACCAGCACGCAGATGGCCCGCATCTGTTCGCCGCTGAGTTGGTGCTTACCTAGATTCTCGACCTGCTCAGGCAGGGCAGCCACGCGCTTGCGTAGCTCGGAAGAGGTACGGCGGATGGCCGCCGCAGGGTTGTTGAGCTCGTGCGCCAGCCCGGCCGAGAGTTTGCCGAGGGCCATCATCTTCTCGCGCTGCTGCTGCAACTTGGAGCTCTCGCGCACGCGGTTGGTCATCACGGCCACGAAGCGTTGCGTCAGCTCCTGGCTCGTCTGCTCCAGCTCGGTAAAGCACGCCTTGGGCAGGGCCAGCACCACGCTTGGCACGATGGCGGCGGCGCTGCCGGCGTAAGTCTCCAGGCGGCTGTAGGGGAGCACGCCCGCCACCGCGCCCGGGTCGAACGTCGAGATCGGCACCAGTTGCTCGCCCACGCGCAGGGTCAGTTGCATCTGCCCGTCGAGCATCACGAAGAGGTTGGTTGCCTGGCCCCCCTCAGTGAAGAGGTGGTCGCCCTTCTCGAAGTGCAGCTCTTCGGCGTGGTCGATAAACCAGTGCAGCGTCTCGTCGGGCAGGTCCTTAAAGATGTCGTGCGGGCGGAGGTCGTCGGGCGTAAGCATGGGCGCGTGGTTTTCCGAAGAAGCCGGGCGAAGCTTTGTGTCCCCACCCACGTACAAACCTAATCAGAATCGCGGCGGAGCCTCGGCGTTCGTCCGAAAACAATCCGGAGGTGCGGAGTCCGTCTTTCAACGGACGCTCACGCCTCCGCCGCCGCGCGGTCCAGAAAGTCGTTGAAGGGCTTCTGCACCCGCCAGATCGCTTCGACGCACGCCGCAAGATCTTTGCGCTTTACCGCCGCGTCGGTCAGCGTCTGGGTCACCACGAAGTCCTTGTGCTTGAGGAGTTCGACGTCCGGGTGATCGGCCATATAGCCCTTCGGCGGGCGCAAGAGCCGGTCGCCCTCCAGCGTCGGAAAGTGCTCGCGAAACGTGCGGTCGTCGAGCACCGCGCGCAGCTTCGCGCCATCGTAGTCGATCTCCTGCCGGACGCGTCGCAGCACGTCGCGCTCGGGGTGGTAGAGGCCGCCGCCCGCGAACGAGCGGTCGCCGGGTTCGAGGTGCAGGTAGTAGCCCGGCCGCGTGCTCTTGCGCCCTCCGGGTGCGCCCAGCGCGGCGGGGGCCAGGAACGCGCCGAACTGCGTCTTGTAGGGCTGTTTATTGT
>JBARYS010000667.1:0-1729 GCA_049648155.1 Catalinimonas sp.
GGTGGGGGCGGCTCGACCTGGGTGCGCACGTGACGCACGTTCGCGCCGCGACGGACAACTACGTGGCCGACAACCTACGGCAGTCGCGGCCGGCGCTGTTCGCGGCTTATCGGCACACGGCGGCGGCGGGGCGGCTCGAAGGGAGCCTTTCGCTACGGCAAGAGTGGATCGCGACGTCCGATCAAACTACTCGCTCTGTCCCCCTGATGCCCAGCGCGGGCGTGACGTACGCCCCGGCCGAAGGCTGGAGGCTGCGCGGCCACGCCGCCCGCTCTTTCCGCGTGCCCACCTTCAACGACCTTTACTGGCAACCGGGTGGCAACCCCGCCCTGCGGCCCGAGCGGGGATGGAGCGCCGAACTCGGCGCGGAGCGAGCGGCGACGCACGGCGCGTGGGCGTACGAAGGCCGCGCGACGCTCTTCTCCCACTGGCTGCGCGACCGGCTGGTGTGGCGTCCCGAGACCTTCTACTGGTCGCCGGTCAACGTGGCGGCCGTCTGGAACCGAGGGGCGGAGCTCGCGGGCTGCCTCGGCCGCCGGGTGGGTGAGGTCGAGGTGAGCGTCGGCGGGCAGTACCAGTACGTGCGCGCCGAACCGAAGGGCGCGACCGATGCCGCCGAGCGGGGCGGGCAACTGTTCTACGTGCCGCTGCACCAGGGCCACGGCTCGCTCACGCTTGCGTACCGGCGCTGGAACCTCCGCTACCGCCACGTGGTGGTCGGCTATCGTTACACAACGACCGACAACACCGACTTCCTGCCGACGCACGACCTGGGGCAGTGGATCGTCTCGCGCGGCTGGTCGGCTGCAACTTGGGGTGGGAGTGCGTTCTTACAGGTCGACAATCTCTGGAACCGTGCCTACCAGGTGATGCCCGGTCGCCCGATGCCCGGTCACGCCCTCCGCTTCGGCTTTGTTCTCCATCTCCACCAAAAGGCCACGTCGTGACGACCTCTACGACCGTGTCAATTGAACCGAGCAGCCGGTGGCGGGTGCTGCTCTGCGGCCTCTTCCCGCTGTTCTTTGTGGGGCCGTTGGCGGCGCAGTTCGCGCCTCCGGCGGGCCGGGCCGGCTCGACGGCTCTCTTTCGCGACAGCAGCGCCGTCGTGGGGTGGGCGGCGGGCGAGGCCGAGAGTGCAACCGGACCGGCGGATGGCTTCAGCGTCGTCAGCCTGGGCGACGGCGGCACGGCCACCTGCACCTTCGAGCGGCCGATCACCGACGGCCCCGGTCCCGACTTCGCCGTGTTCGAGAACGGCTTTCAGGATACGTTCCTGGAGCTGGCCTTCGTCGAGGTGTCTTCCGACGGCGTGCGGTTCGTCCGCTTTCCGGCCACCTCGCTGACCGACACGACGACGCAGGTGGGGGCGTTCGGGACACTCGACGCGACCAAACTGGACAACCTGGCGGGAAAGTACCGAGCAAACTGGGCGACGCCCTTCGACCTAGCGCAGTTGCGCGACTCTGCCGGGCTGGACGTGACGCGTGTCACGCACGTGCGCCTCCGCGACGTGGTGGGCAGCGTGGACCCCGCCTACGCCACGCGCGACGCGGCCGGGCGACCCGTGAACGACCCCTGGCCCACGCCCTTTCCGACCGGCGGCTTTGACCTTGATGCTGTCGGGGTGCTCCACTTCATCACGCCGACCGCCGCCGGTGCGCCCGTCGCGACCACCACCACCGCACGCCTCTATCCCAACCCGGTGCGGGCCGGCGGAACGCTGTATGCT
>JBARYS010000668.1:0-7466 GCA_049648155.1 Catalinimonas sp.
TTTGAGTGCGTAACTCCTATAAATGCAAGTTAAAAACCCAAGTGCGTAACTTCTAGGAACCAAGTGATAACCGCCTGCTTTTTAGTGTCCGAAGCTTCTTCGGCTACTTCATGTTCTCCGACACCAGCGTGGCGCTGAAGTACTCTCGGTTCATGCGGGCGATGTTGGCCATCGTGATGCCCTTGGGGCACTCGGCCGAGCACGCGCCGGTGTTGGTGCAGGCTCCAAAGCCCTCGGCGTCCATCTGCGAGACCATCGCCTCAGCCCGCGCCTTGCGTTCGACGGCCCCCTGCGGCAGCATGGCCAGTTGTGAAATCTTCGCGCCCGTGAACAGCATCGCCGAGGCATTCTTACAGGCCGCCACACACGCGCCGCAGCCGATGCACGTGGCCGCGTTGAAGGCCTCGTCGGCGGTGGTCTTCGAGATCGGCATCTCGTTGGCGTCGGGCACGCTGCCGGTGTTGACCGAGATGTAGCCCCCCGCCTGGATGATGCGGTCGAACGCCGAGCGGTCCACCATCAAGTCTTTGATGACCGGGAAGGCCGTGGCACGCCAGGGTTCGATGTAGATCGTGTCGCCGTCGTTGAAGCTGCGCATGTGCAGCTGGCACGTGGTGGTCTGCTGGGGGCCGTGGGGCCGCCCGTTGATGTAGAGCGAGCAGGTACCGCAGATGCCCTCGCGGCAGTCGTGGTCGAACGTGACGGGGTCTTCGCCTTTGCGCACAAGGTCTTCGTTCAGCACGTCGAGCATCTCCAGGAACGAGGCTTCCTCGCTGACGTCGGCCACCTGATAGGTGACCATCTTACCGGGCGTCGCGGCGGTCTTCTGCCGCCATATCTTCAGGGTGAGGTTCATGATGCTTGTATTAGGTATCAGGTATCGAGTATCAGGTATCAGGTATTAGGTATCAGGTATCAGGTATCAGGTATCAGGTATCAGGTATAGGAGTTACGCAGTTGAAGTGGTCAAACGCCATAAAAGGTCAGCAAACACCGTTTCACTAATTTGTAAGGGCCTCGCTATTCATCGTTTCCAAGCGGGAAACAGGGGTTCAACAGTCAACCGCGCAACTCCTAAAGTATCAAGTATGGCTTCCTTCAGCGTCTGATGTTCGACCGGTATCGTACTTGATACTTAATACCTGATACTTAATACCTGATACTTAATACCTGATACCTTGTACAAAGATTACTTATAACTCCGCTGCGTGAGTTTGACGTTTTCGAAGACGAGGTCTTCCTTTTGGAGTTCCCAGGCGGGTTGGCCGTTGCCGGTAAACTGCCAGGCCGAGACGTACGAGAACGCGTCGTCGCGGCGCAGGGCTTCGCCCTCTTCGGTCTGATGCTCCTCGCGGAAGTGGCCGCCGCACGACTCGGCGCGGTCCAGGGCGTCGTTCATCATCAACTCGCCCAGTTCGAGAAAGTCAGCCACGCGCAGGGCCTTCTCCAGCGTGGCGTTCATCTCTTCGTTGGTGCCCAGCACCTTCACGTCGCTCCAGAACGACGCGCGCAGCGCGCGGATCTTCTCGGCTCCCAGCTTGAGCCCTTCGGCCGTGCGCGACATACCGCAGTACTCCCACATGATCAGGCCCAGCTCGCGGTGAATCTCGTCGACCGTGCGCGTGCCGTTGATGCTGAGCAGCTTCTCGATGTTCTTCTGCACGCCCTGCTCAGCCTCGCGGAAGGCGGGGTGGTCGGTCGTGACCTTGTCCCAGCCCACCGTCGCCAGGTAGTCGCCCATGGTGTAAGGAATCACGAAGTAGCCGTCGGCCAGCCCCTGCATGAGCGCCGACGCCCCGAGGCGGTTCGCGCCGTGGTCCGAGAAGTTGGCCTCGCCCAACGCGTAAAGACCGGGCACGGTGGTCATCAGGTTGTAGTCGACCCAGAGGCCGCCCATGGTGTAGTGCACCGCCGGAAAGATGCGCATCGGCGTCTGGTAGGGGTTCTCGCCGGTGATTTTTTCGTACATCTCGAACAGGTTGCCGTACTTGGCCGAGATCGTCTCCAGCCCGTCGCGTGCGATGGCGTCGGCAAAGTCGAGGTAAACCGCCAGGCCCGTCTTGCCCACGCCACGCCCTTCGTCACAGACGTACTTGGCGTTACGCGAGGCTACGTCGCGCGGCACCAGGTTACCGAACGAGGGGTAGCGCCGCTCCAGGTAATAGTCGCGGTCAGCTTCGGCCAGCTCTTTCGGTTTGATCTCGCCCTTGCGGATCTTCTCGGCCTGCTCGATGGTCTTCGGCACCCACACGCGGCCGTCGTTGCGCAGCGACTCCGACATCAGCGTAAGCTTCGACTGGTACTCGCCGTGCACCGGGATGCAGGTCGGGTGAATTTGCGTGAAGCAGGGGTTGGCAAACAGCGCCCCGGCCTTGTGCGCGCGCCAGGCGGCGGTGCCGTTCGAGTTCATGGCGTTCGTCGAGAGGTAGTAGACGTTGCCGTAGCCCCCCGTGCAGAGCAGCACCGCGTGGCCCGCGTGCGACTCAATCTTGCCCGTGATGAGGTTGCGCGTCACGATGCCCCGCGCCTGGCCGTCGACCTTGACGATGTCGAGCAGCTCGGTGCGGCTGTAGAGCTTCACCTTGCCGTTGGCAATCTGCCGGCTCAGGGCGCTGTACGCACCGAGCAGCAGTTGCTGGCCCGTCTGGCCGCGGGCGTAGAACGTGCGGCTCACCTGCGCGCCGCCGAACGAGCGGTTCGCCAGCAGTCCGCCGTACTCGCGGGCGAAGGGCACCCCCTGCGCCACACACTGATCGATGATGTCGACGCTCACCTCCGAGAGGCGGTAGACGTTGCCCTCGCGCGAGCGGTAGTCGCCGCCCTTAATGGTGTCGTAGAAGAGGCGGTAGACACTGTCGCCGTCGTTCTGGTAATTCTTGGCGGCGTTGATGCCCCCCTGCGCGGCAATTGAGTGCGCCCGGCGCGGACTGTCGTGGTAGGTGAACGCCTTGACGTTGTAGCCCAGCTCGGCCAGCGAGGCCGCCGCCGACGCCCCGGCCAGCCCGGTACCGACCACGATGACCTCGTACTTACGCTTGTTGGCGGGGTTGACCAGCTTGAGGTTGAACTTGTGGCGGTTCCACTTCTCGGCCAGCGGCCCTTCGGGAATATTCGATTGCAGCTTCATAAGGTGACTTTTGTTGGGCGCAGACGGGTCTATTGCCCGTGAAAAAACAGAAAGTAGACGGGAAATGTGGCGAACATGAGCGGAAAAAATACCGCCAGGATCGTCCCACCCGTGGTGATCAGCGGCAGATACTTCGGGTGGTTCGCCCCCAGCGTGCGGAACGCGCTCTGGATGCCGTGGTTCAGGTGGAAGGCCAGCAGCACCATCGCCAGCAGGTAAAAGATCGAAAAGTACCACTCCTGCTGGAAGGTGGTCACCACCAGGTCATACATGTCGCGGTTGCCCCAGGCGTCGATACCAGGCCTCCCGAACTTGTAGCGGTACCAAAAGTTTTGCAGGTGCAGCACCAAGAAGATCAGCACGATGGAGCCCGACACGCCCATGTTGCGCGAGAACCAGCTCACGCCCGGCGAGGGCTTGGCGTAGGCGTACTGCTGCTTGCCGCGCGCCTTGCGATTCTGGCGCGTCAGCACGATCGAGGTGTAGATGTGCAGCCCGAAGCCGAGCACCAGGATGATCTCGGCGACGCGGATAATGACCGCCGACGACATGAAGTTGGAATACTCGTTGAACGCCTTGCCGCCGTCGTCGGCGTAGAGCAGGAAATTGCCCGAGAGGTGGACGAAGAGGAACGAGATCAGAAACAGTCCCGTAACCGACATGATGACCTTGCGGCCGATGGAGCTTGTGATGGCCCTGGTGAACCAGTTCATGGTAGCAAAAAGCGTTTGATGAGGTATCTTCCTGACTCCCAAATGTAGAGGCGCACGGGTTGGTATCCAATGTGAAACATCAGGCAAAACGTTCTGACTACGTGCTCGTCATCCGTCCAAACGGTTAGGCGGGATTGCCCCCGGGTTAGAAACTCGGCCTCATCCGGTTTGTTTCCGCACAATTTCTACCGAACGCACGTTACCTTTCCACGCACTCTTTTCGACCCGCTCTATGCGCTCTCTGCTTCCGAAAGGCTTACTTTTCGTTTTAATTATGCTGTTGGCCGGCCGGGCCGCCGCCACGCACGTACGCGCGGGCGAGATCATCGCCCGGCCCGACTCGACGGACCCGCTGGCCTGGAACTTTACCATCTTCATCTACCGAGATACCGGGGGTATCAACGCGAAAGACCTGCAGTTCTACCCCGGCGACATCACGTCGCCCATCGAGTTCGACGAGGATGACGTGGTCGTGCAGCCCCTGCCCGACGTGCCCGGCACCGAGGTGTGGATTTACGAATACCGGCACGTCTACTCGGCGCAGGGGCAATACGTAGCCCGCGCCGTGGTGGAAAACCGCAACGAACGGGTGCTCAACATCTCGAACGGCAACTCGTCGATCTTTTCCTTTTACGTCGAGACGGAGATCAACACGGACCGGCTGAATGTGGGCATCAACAGTTCGCCGATCTTGACCAACCCACCGGTCGAACAGGCTTGCGTCGGGCAGGTTTATAAGCACAATCCGGGCGCTTTCGACCCCGACGGCGATTCACTCTCTTACCGGCTGATCGTGCCCCGCTACGCCGACCCGAACGCAAGTCAGGGGCAACCCGCCTTTCCGGACGTGCCCCTCTACCAGTCGCCGGAGACGATCGCGCGGGGTGGTCAGACGCCCGCTTGCATCCGCAACGGTCTCGAACAGGGGGCGGCCACTTTCACGCTTTATAACGAAGCCATCCCGGCCGACAGCATCGCGGCGGGCGATCTGGTTTGGTGTGCGCCCGCCGTGCCGGGGCAGTACAACGTGGCCTTCGAAATCCGTGAGTGGCGCCGCCCCCCGGGCGGGGGCGACCCGGTCGAGCTTGGCTACGTAGTGCGCGACATGCAGATCATCGTCGAAGATTGCAACAACGATCCGCCCGTGATCACCACCACCCTCGACACCTGCGTGATCGCGGGCGATACGCTGGCCACGCTGGTCACGATTACCGACCCGGACCAAGACAACGTGAACGTGCGCGTCGAGGGTGGGCCGGTCGAATTGTTTCCGGACCGCACCGACTTTCTGCCCCTCAATCGCCCCAGCTTCCTGAATCAGCCGACGGTGCCCGATCCGGTGCTCGGCCAGTTCGTTTGGCGGACTGAGTGCGCCGACGTGCGCCGCCAGCCCTACGAGGTACTCTTTTCGGCTACCGACGTACGCCCCGAGGACGAAGTCAGGCTCTCCGACCTGAAGACGCTACGCATCAGAGTAGTGGGGCCGCCGCCCGAGGGGCTGCTGGCCTCCGTCGGGGCAGGTAGCATCACGCTCGACTGGGCCACCTACGAGTGCACCAACGCCGTGCAGATGGCGGTCTACCGCCGCGAGGGCACCTTCGACTTCGAGCGTTTTCCGTGCGAGGAGGGTGTCCCGGCCGGCTCCGGCTACGAGGAGATCGGCCGCGTGCCCATCGGCCGGACTACGTTCATCGACGACTCGAACCTGGAGCTGGGCGTGAACTATTGCTACCGGCTGGTGGCCATCTATCCGGAGCCGGGCGGGGGCCTCTCGCTGGCCTCCGAAGAGGCCTGCGCCAGCCTGCTGCTCGACGGACCGGTGCCGCTGAACGTGAGCGTGCTCGAAACCGACGAGGCCGACGGCAGTATCGAGGTGATTTGGAACCAACCGCTGGAGCTCGACTCCGCCCTGTTCGGACCGCCCTACCGCTACGACCTGGGGCGGCGTCCCGACGGGGGCGGGGCCTTCGAAACGGTATTCACCACGAATGATCTGCTCGACACCACCTTCACGGACCGGGGGCTAAACACCCAGGCGACGGGCTACGAGTACCAACTGCGGTTCTACACCGACGGCCGCGACGAAGCCAAAGACAGCGTCAACGCGGGCAGCGTCCGGCTGGAGGCGTTCCCCGAGGCCGAGGCGATCAGCCTGCGGTGGCGCGCCACGGTGCCCTGGAATAACGGCAGCCGCGTTCACTACATCTACCGGGCACTGGGAGAGGACGCGACACCGACCCTCTACGACTCGGTGCTGGTGGACGGCGGCGACGTCTACGGCTACACCGACGTGGGGAGCAACGGCGTTGCCCTGGATCCGTGTCAGCCGTACAGTTACGTGGTCGTCACCAACGGTACGTACGACAACCCCGAGATACGCTCGCCCCTGCTCAACGCCTCGCAGCGGGTGGTGACCAGTCCGCTCGATACGCTCCCGCCGTTACCGCCGACGCTCACCCTGCTGGAAGACTGCGACTGCATTGCGGTGCGCGACGAACAGCCGCCCACCCCGCTCAACGTGCTTACTTGGACACTTCCGCCGCCCGACCCAAGTAGCTGCGACACGCTGCCGGTCTCCTTTAACGTCTACTACGCCGCCCGCGAAGGCGACTCCCTGCAGCTCATTGCGCAGGTGGACGTGCCGACCTATCAGGACCTGCGCCGCGCGGGGTGCTACGAGGTGCGGACCGTCGATGCCTCAGGCAACGAGAGCACGCCCAGCAACCGGATTTGCGTGGACGCCTGCGCCGAGTACTCGCTACCGAACGTGTTCAGCCCCAACGGCGACGACCGCAACGACCTGTTCGTGCCGCAGTGCTACACACCCTGGTCGATCCGCAGCGTCCGCTTCCGTGTCTACAACCGCCGGGGGCAGGAGGTCTTCGCCATCGACACCGACCCGGCCATCCGTTGGAACGGCACCACCGACGGGCGCTCTCTGCCGGTGGGCACCTACTACTACGTGGCCGACGTGGAGTTTATTCGCCTCCGCCCCGAAGACGAGCGCCGGACCTTCAAGAGTTGGGTGCAGATCATGCGGTAGAGACGCCGGCCTGAGCGGACGCGACCCCGGCGACTTTTTACGACGATGGCAAGAGGCCCGTCAGAGCGCCGGGGTCGGGGAGTCCTCAAGCGTGTTGCCCGCCTCCGGCCACGGTGGCGAACGCTGTCGGCCAATAGCTATCTTCGCGACCCACCTAACCTACTCCCGCATGAAAGCTTACCTCTTTCCCGGTCAAGGAGCGCAGTTCTCCGGCATGGGCCGCGCGCTGTACGACCTGCCCGCTGCCCGCACCTACTTCGACCGCGCCGACGAGCTGCTGGGCTTCAAGCTCTCGGCCGTAATGTTCGAGGGTTCCGACGAAGACCTCCGCCGCACCGACGTCACGCAGCCCGCCGTATTTCTGCACGCCGTGGCCCGCGCCCTCACGCTCCACGACTTCGCGCCCGAGATGGCTGCCGGCCACTCGCTCGGCGAATTTTCGGCGCTGGTAGCCGCCGGGGCGCTCTCTTTCGACGACGGCCTGCAACTGGTCCGCCAACGGGCCGACGCCATGCAGCAGGCCTGTGAGCGGGAGCCCTCGACGATGGCGGCGATTTTAGGGCTGGACGACGACGTGGTGGAG
>JBARYS010000669.1:0-3228 GCA_049648155.1 Catalinimonas sp.
CACTCGAACAGCGGCCGGTTCAGGGCCACGCGCACGTCGGCGGGCACTCGGTCAACCACCTCCATATCGACCTTTCTGGAGATGCGCGGCCGCAGGTAGTCGATGGCGTTCGCCACGGTGCCTCCCACCGACTCGGGGCGCAGGGCGGGCGCGGAGCCGATGTGCGAGAAGCGCGCCGTGATCATCTCCAGGCGCTGCACGTCCTTCGCCAGTTCGTCGATCACGGGGTCGTCGCGCAGGCGGTCGTCCGAGCGGAAGTACTCCAACCAGGCCATCAGCGACGAAAGCGGCGTGCCGAGCTGGTGGGCCGTCTCCTTGGCCAGCCCCACCCAGACGCGGTTTTGCTCGGCGCGGCGCGAGTAGCTGAAAGCGATGTAGGCCAGCAGGGCGAAGATGGTGATGACGGTGAGCTGTACGTAGGGGTAGTAGCGCAGCATGTCGGTGAGGCGCGAGTTGCGGTAGTAGACATACTGCCGCACGCCCGTGACCGGCTCGATCAGGATTGGCTCGTAGACGGCGGCCATCTCGACCATCTCTTCGCGCATCTGCTGAATCCGCTCGGCGTCGGTGCGGCCCCTCAGCGTCAGGTTGGTGCTGCTCTCGGGGTTGCGCAGCGAGTCGGTCAGGATCACCGGAATGGAGCGGTTGGAGGCGATGATCTCGTAGGCCAGCGTGACGTCCTGGTTCAGGTCCACGTCGTTGGCCAAGTTCTCGATGGCCTTCGCGTAGAGGCTCACCATCTTCCTCTCACGCTGCGCCAGAATGCCCACCAGGTAGTTGGTGTAGAGCAGCGAAAGCCCGCCGATGACCAGTGCCACCACGACCATCGCCTTCTTCACGCGCGAGCGATCTTTGTACATATTCACAGAACCGAATACGTCCATATCGTGTCTTTATTATGCTTGCGCGATCCATTCATGACGCAGCTTTTGCCCCCGAGTTGACCTGCGTCATTTTCCGCCCGCCGCCCGACGCCTACATTTGTGTTAACCTCGACGAAAACTACGTCGGTGATGAATAGAGGCAGAAATTACGGTTTTTTTCCGTTCCGATCTGCCCTCCGGCTTGGGGAGGCGCTCCGGACCTCCGTCCGGATTCACACGAGAAGCGGAAAAAGCCTTACTGATACGCCGGAAGTTCTAATTCAGACACGTTCCAAACAGCGCCGGGGACCATGCGGCCCGGCCCTCAAACGCAGATCTTTAAAAGTCCTGTCGCCTTGCCTCAAATCGCCCCCCCGTTTCGAGCTCTTACCCTCTCTTACAAGAACGCACCGGTGGCCTGGCGCGAGCGCGTCGCCCTCGACGAGCCCGCCGTCCGTCGGCTCCTGGTTCGCCTGAGCGAGGTGCTTGACCTACAAGACCTGCTCGTGCTCTCGACCTGCAACCGCACGGAGGTCTACTACACGGCTGAGCAAGACCTGCGCGACGAGATCGTGGCGCTGCTGGCCCACGAAAAGGGCGTGCCACCCGACGCCGGCTGGCGCGAGGCGTTCAAGCCGCTACAGGACGAGGCCGCCACCCGCCAACTGTTTCGCGTCTCGCTCGGGTTGGAGTCGATGGTGGTGGGCGACATGCAGATCATCAATCAGGTGAAGCGCGCCTACCAGACCAGCGCCGACGCCGGGCTCGCCGGGCCCTTCCTGCACCGCCTGATGCACACGATCTTCTTCGCCAATAAACGCGTGGTACAGCAGACGGGCTTCCGCAACGGGGCTGCCTCGGTGTCGTACGCTGCCGTCGAGCTGGTCGAAGAGCTGACCACCGACCTGGTGAACCCGTGCGTGCTGATTCTGGGCGTGGGCGAGATCGGCCGCGACGTCTGCAAGAACTTGGAGAACACCGAGTTACGCAACCTGCGCATCTGCAACCGCACGCGCGCCAAGGCCGAGGCCCTCGCCGGCCGCTTGGGGGCCGAGGTGGTGCCCTTCGCCGAGGCCGAGGCCGCCGTCGCCGAAGCTGACGTGATCATCTCTTCCATCGTGCTCGACGAGCCGCTGATTACCCGAAAATTGGTGGCCCGCCGCGAGATTCTGGCCTACAAATACTTCCTCGACCTTTCGGTGCCCCGCAGCGTGGCCGCCGACGTGGAGGAGGTGCCCGGCGCATTGGTTTACAATATCGACCACATTCGCAACCGCGCCACCGAGGCGCTGGAGCGGCGACTGGAGGCCATCCCCCGCGTCGAGTCGATCATGGAAGAGGCGCTGGCGGAGTTCGCCCGGTGGTCGAACGAGACGATGGTCTCCCCGACCATCCAGAAGCTGAAGGCCGCCCTCGAACAGATTCGTCAGGAAGAGATGGCACGCCACCTCAAGAAGATGTCGGACGAAGAGCATCAGATGGTCGACCGCGTGTCGCGCGGCATGATGCAGAAGATCATGAAGTTGCCCGTGCTCCAATTGAAAGCCGCCTGCAAGCGCGGTGAGGCCGAGACGCTGATCGACGTGCTGAACGACCTGTTCAACCTCGACGCGCAGCCCGCCGACATCCCAAACGCAGAGCGCCGGTAGCCTGTCGGCCACTTCCCTCCTACCTTCTGAACCCCGGCGGACGCCGTTCGAACCAGGGTGCCTGCTGCTCTAGCTGGGCGGCCAGCCGGAACAGCACGTCTTCAGCCCCGAAGCGCCCCACGAACTGTACGCCCACCGGCAGCGGCGCTTCGGTCTGGTGTAGCGGCACCGACATGGCGGGCAGTCCGCAGAGGTTCGCCACCTGCGTGTAGGGCACTGCCTCCAGGTTGCGCCGCGCCGCCGCCCACACCATACCCGACCTGCGCAGCAGTGCCCCGGCACGCAGTCCGTTCAGCGAGCGAATGGCGAGCAGCTCCGGGCCGTGCGGGGCGTGAGCGCCCACGCGGGGCGGCAGGTGCGCGGTGGTAGGCGTGAGCAGCAGATCGTACCGCTCGTGGAACGCCGCGAAGCGGCGAGCGACCGCGTTCCACCGTCGGGCAAGGCTGGCGTAGTCGGCGGCGGCGAGGCTCTCGCCGAGCAGAGCCATCGTGAAGGTGGCGTCCTCGACGTCGCCGGGACGCACGGCGCGGCCCAGCACCTCTTGCAGGCGTCGACACACGGCGGCCACCTCGCCGAAGTACATCAGCAGGTAAGCGTCGGCCACCTCCTGCCCGTCCCACGGCAGGTCGACCTCTTCCACCGCGTGCCCACCGTCGTGCAGCAGCCCCACGGCCCGCCGCACGGCGTCGCGGGCGGCGGGGTCGACTCTTCCTCCC
>JBARYS010000670.1:0-12328 GCA_049648155.1 Catalinimonas sp.
AGTACCAGCCGGACTCCGGGTGCTGCCCTACGCCGCCGACCACCCCACGCGCGGCGTGCGCAACCTGCGCGTGGCGGGCGGGCGCTTCGTCGGCGACTGGCAACTCGGGGCGACGCAACTGCCTGACTTGCCGCTACGCACACCGGGGCGGCACAACCTCGAAAACGCGCTGGCGGCGGCCACGGTGGCGCAGGCCGTTGGGCTGACGGCGGCGGAAATTCGGGAGGGCCTTGCTTCGTTCCGGGGCGTGCGGCGGCGCTTCGAGTACATCGTTGACCGCGACGATCTCGCCTTCATCAGCGACTATGCCCACCACCCCACCGAGCTGACGGCGACACTTGCGGCGGCCCGCGCACTCTACCCCGGGCGGCGCCTGACGGTGCTGTTCCAGCCGCATCTCTACTCCCGCACGCGCGACTTCATGGCCGACTTCGCCGAGGTGTTGAGCCGGGCCGACGAACTGCTGCTGCTGCCCATCTACGCCGCCCGCGAGGCTCCGATTGCGGGGGTGACGAGCGCGACTCTGCTGGACGGCGTCGACGCCCCCGTGAAGCAGTTGCTCGACCCCGAAGAGGTGGTCGACTACTTGAGCGCGCACCCGCCGCAGGTACTGCTGCTGCTGGGGGCAGGCGATGTGGACGGATTGATCGCGCCGCTGCGCCGGGCGCTCGACGCATCGCCCTAAAACGAAAATGCCGCCGAAACCGGGGAGATACACTAATTTCACGAATCCGAATCAAAAAGAGCATAGGGGTGGCCTTCTGGGTCTTGGGACTATCGGGAGCGGCCGTCCTGGCCGAGCGGCGACAGGCGGAGCGACGCCCCACCCCGCCCTCGGTCATGATCGACCGCACGGTAGAGCATTACTTCCTACACGAGGAAGACGTGCAGCGGCTGCTGGCTACGCGCCTGCCGGGGCCGCAAGACCTCACACCGGCACGCACCGTCGACCTGAGAGAGTTGGAGCATGCGCTACAGGCCAACGCCTTCGTGCGCCGGGCGGAAGCCTCGCGGGCGCTCGACGGCTCCCTGCACGTGGACGTGCAACAGGTGCGGCCGCTGGCCCGCCTCGTGCGGCGCGGTGCGGCCGACGAATACGTCGACGAGATGGGGGCCACCGTGCCGCTCTCCGTCCGTTACACCGCACGGGTGCCGCTGGTGGAGACTGCCGGGTGGAACTGGGGGGAAGACTCGGTCGAGACGGCGGCCATGTTCCGGCTGATTCAGTACATTGACGGGGACCCGCTGTGGCGCGCGCAGATCGCGCACGTGCGACGCGACGAGCGGGGAGGCTTGACTTTTTATCCGCAGGTAGGCAAGCAACGCGTCGAGTTCGGACCGCCTGAGCAAATCGAATCGAAGTTCAGGCGGCTGCGGGTATTTTACGACGACATACTACCCGCCAAAGGTTGGAACACCTACCGGCGGGTGAACGTCGCATTTGAAAACCAGATCATCTGTGAGTGATGAACAACGATAAAATCGTGGCGGGCTTAGACATCGGCACGACCAAAGTGTGCGCGGTGGTGGGCCGCCAGAACGAGTACGGCAAGCTGGAAATCCTCGGCATGGGCACGGCCGTCTCAGACGGCGTCAGTCGGGGTAAGATCGTCAACATCGACCGCACCGTGTCGGCCATCAGGCAGGCCGTTCGCGAGGCCGAGCAGCAGTCCGGCATCGAGGTGGCGGTGGTGAACGTCGGCATCGCCGGGCAGCACATCCAGAGCAGTCGCCACAGCGGCAGCATCACACGCTCTTCGACGCACAACGAGATCACCGTCGACGACATCAGCCGCCTGACCAACGACATGTACCGGACCGTGACGCCGGCCGGCACCAAGATCATCCACGTCATCCCGCAGGACTACACCGTCGACCACGAGTCGGGCATCAAGGACCCCGTGGGCATGTCGGGTGTCAAGATCGAGGGCGACTTTCACATCATCACCGCCAACAGCAACGCCGTCGACAACCTGCACCGCTGCGTGCAGAAGGCGGGGCTGGAGATCGAGCACGTCACGCTCGAACCGTTCGCAAGCAGCCTGTCGGTCCTCACCGAAGAGGAGACCGAAGCGGGCATTGCCTTGGTAGACATCGGCGGCGGCACGACCGACATCGCCATCTTCCACGACCGCGTGATCCGGCACGCGGCCGTTCTACCCTTCGGCGGCAACATCATCACGTCCGACATCAAACAGGGCTGCAGCCTGATGGCCAGCCAGGCCGAACTGCTCAAGACGCGCTTCGGGCAGGCGCTGGCCGAGCAGGCCAAAGAGAACGAGATCGTCTCCATTCCCGGCCTGCGCAACCGCGCGCCCAAGGAGGTGTCGGTGAAAAACTTGGCCTCGATCATCCAGGCGCGGGCGGAAGAGATCATTGAGCTGGTCCACAACGAACTGATCGATTCGGGCTACATGAACCGACTGGCCGGGCTGGTCGTCACGGGCGGCGGCGCCCAACTTGAAGGCATCCGCTCCCTGTTCGAACTCATGACGCGACTCGACACGCGCATCGGCTACCCGAACGAGTACCTGAGCCGCGGCAAGGTGGACGACGTCAAGAGCCCCATGCACGCTACGGCGGTAGGGCTGGTGCTGGCCGGCTTCCGCTCGGTCGACGCACGGGAGAACCACTACGCCGAGGTGCGGCGGCAAGAGACCGAGACCGCTCCGGCGCGTCCGTCTAAGCCCAGCCGGGGCGACTTTTTCAGCCGGATGCTCGACAAAACCAAGAACCTTCTGATCGACGACATCGACAACAAGGAGGACTACTAAAATGAGCGGCCGAAACGGACGACGATGCTACCCTACGGTAACGTCGCCGTCTGTTTTATTTGGTAGGCGGGGGCGTCGCCCCCGCCTACTTTTTGGACGGCCCGAGGTGTACTACACCGGAGGGCCTACGCTGCTTGCCCGCCCAAGAGAGGGCGGGGCCGCTGAGTTACAGCCTTTTGAGGCGCTGGTTGCGCGGGCCGTTGATTCCAAATCTTACGGAGGGCCACTAAAACCGTGGCAAATAGCCTACTTTTGAGTGAAAGCTTCCGGGTGCTCCTCGTGCTGTGTCGGCACCCGAGCCTCTAGGCTTCGGTCTGATTCACCCCCTTTTGATTCATCCCCATTATGTCTGAAAAAGCTTTTCGTTTTGAGATGCCCGAGCGGCATCGGTCCATCATCAAGGTGATCGGCGTCGGTGGCGGCGGCAGCAACGCCATCAACCACATGTTCAACCAAGGCATCAGGGACGTGGAGTTCGTGGTGGTCAATACCGACGCCCAGGCGCTCAAGAACAGTCCGGTGCCCAACTGCCTGCAGATCGGGGTGAGTCTGACCGAAGGGTTGGGAGCCGGGGCCAACCCCGAGCGCGGCCGCGACGCCGCCGAGGAGAGCCAGGAGCACATCCGCGAGCTGCTCGGCGACGGCACCAAAATGGTCTTCATCACCGCCGGCATGGGCGGCGGCACAGGCACCGGCGCGGCCCCCGTACTGGCGCGCATCGCCAAAGAGATGGGCATCCTGACGGTGGGCATCGTGACGGCCCCCTTTGGTTTCGAGGGGCGTAAGAAGCGGCAGCAGGCCGAGCTTGGCATTGCCGAACTGCGCGCCAACTGCGATACGGTGCTGGTAATTCTGAACGACAAGCTACGTGAGATCTACGGCAACCTTGTCATCAGCCAAGCGTTTGCGCAGGCCGACAACGTCCTGACGACCGCCGCCAAGGGCATCGCCGAGATCATCACCGTGCCGGGATACGTGAACGTTGACTTTGAGGACGTCAAAACGGTGATGCGTGAATCGGGCGCAGCCGTGATGGGCTCGGCCACGACCTTCGGGGAGAACCGCGCCCGCAAGGCCGCCGAGGAGGCGCTCGCCTCGCCCCTGCTGAACGAAAAGGATATCCACGGGGCGCAGAAGATTCTGCTCTCGATCGTGTCGGGAGCTAAATCGGAGCTCCAGATGGACGAACTGACCGAGATCACCGAGTACATCCAGGGCGAAGCCGGCGACCGCGCCGAGATGATTTTCGGCCACGGCATCGACGACGAGCTGGGCGAGAACATCCGGGTGACGGTGATCGCCACCGGCTTCGAGCAGGTGGTCGACGAGGTTATTGAGGCCGCGCGGCGGCAGGTTGTGGATCTGAACACGCGCCGGAAGATCGAGCCGTCCGCCCCCGCCCTGCCTGCACCCCGCCGCCGCCGCATCTTCATGGACCCTGCGGAGCCGGAGACCCCGCCGACCCCGGAGCCTAGCCACACGGTGCTTCAAACGGACACCAACTTTCAGATTGACCCGCCGGAGCCGACCGACGAGCCTCCCGCCCACCAGGACCCCCAGCCGGCGGCCGAACCCCGGAAGCAGCGCACCGCGCTGGAAGAGCACCAGCACCGCCTCCGCGTCCAGTCGCGCGAGCGTGTGGAGCGGCTGCGTAACGACCGCCCGCGCCGGCCCCTCGACGAACAGGCCCTGAAGCATTACGACGAGCCCGCTTATCTGCGCCGCAAGGTGCAGTTGGACCGCACGCCCCACTCCTCGGAGTCGAACGTTTCTCGCTACCACCTGACCGAAGAGGACGGCCTGTCGAACAACAACCGCTTCCTGCACGACAACGTCGACTAGTCGATAAATAATGGTCCATCGTGCTTTAAAAGTACTCCTCTACTGACTAATGCGCGTATGGTTTATGACCGTGCGCGATATGGACCATACGGGCGGCCTCGCGTCGACTACAAACCCAAAATATCTCTCTATGCGCATCGTGGTGCTCGACGGATACACGCTGAACCCCGGCGACTTGGACTGGACACCGCTGCGCGCGCTGGGGGAGGTGGTGATCTACGACCGGACCGCACCCCATGAACTCCGGACGCGGGCTGACGGAGCCGCCGCGCTGCTGACCAACAAGGTAGCCCTGAACGCGGAGGCGTTCGCAGCGCTGCCTGACCTGCAATACGTGGGGGTGATGGCGACCGGCTTCAACGTGATCGACGGCGCGGCGGCGCGGGCGCACGACGTGGTGGTCTGCAACGCTGCCGGTTACTCGACGGCCTCGGTGGTGCAGCAGACCTTCGCCCTCCTTTTAGAGCTGACTAACCAGACCGGCCGCCACGCCGACGACGTGCGGGCCGGAGGCTGGTCACGGAGTCAGGACTTCAGCTACCACCTCGCGCCGCTGGTCGAACTGACCGGGCTGACGATGGGCATCGTCGGGTTCGGGACCATCGGGCGCGGCGTGGCGCGGGTGGCGCAGGCGTTCGGCATGGAGGTGATTGCCCACCACAAGCACCCCGAGCGCGACGCGCGGCCGGGCGTGCGGTTCGTCGGACTGGACGAGCTTTTCGAACGGGCCGACGTGGTCTCGCTGCACTGCCCGCTGACGGATCGGAGCCGGGGAATGGTCGGCACGGAGCAACTGCGCCGCATGAAGCCGACCGCTTACCTGATCAACACCGCCCGCGGTCCGTTGGTCGACGAGCCCGCGCTTCGAGCAGCCTTGGAAGCGGGCGAACTGGCCGGGGCGGGCCTCGACACACTGGCTGCCGAACCACCGGCGGCCGACAACCCGCTGCTCGACGCGCCAAACTGCTTCGTGGTGCCGCACATCGCTTGGGCCACGCGCGCCTCGCGGCACCGCCTGTTGCAGACGGTCGTGGAAAACCTGCGGGCGTTCCAGCGGGGTGCGCCGCAAAACGTAGTGAACTGACCCCGTGCGCTGGGTCACCTCACGGCGGGTCGTTTGGCTGACCGTGCTCGTACTCCTAGCGGCGCAGCTCGTGCAACAGCGGGGCCGACTCGGCTCGCGCAACAACTGGTGGACGGATCAGTACGGCTACTACGCTTACCTACCGCAGTTTATACTCCGTCAAGACCCACACGGGCACGAGCCGGCGGGCTTTCAAGACGAGCGCGCCTTCATGAAAGAAGCGCCCCGGGGCCGGGTGAATCAATACCCGCCGGGCGTGGCGCTGCACCTACTCCCTTTCTTCGCGGTGGCCCACGCGGCGGCGCATCTGTTGCACCACCCCACCGACGGCTACGGACCGATTTACCGCGCCGTGGTTGGCCTCGCCCCGCTCTGCTACGTGGCGTGTGCCTTGTTGCTACTGCGCGCCTGGTTGCGCCGCTTCTTCGTCGACGCGACACTGGTGTGGGTACTGCCGACGCTAGTGCTCGCCACCAACTTGTTCTACTACGTCGTCGTGGCGGGGCTGATGGCGCACGCGTACCTCTTCTTCCTCTTCAGCGCGATTCTTTACCTGACGCCGCGCTGGTACGAAGAGGGCCGCCCGTGGCAGGCGCTCGCGCTCGGGGCGCTGGTGGGTTGGGCTGTCGTGACGCGCTACACCGCTGGGGTCGTCGCGCTGGTGCCGCTGCTCTACGGTTTGAGCCCGGGCGCTCCGCTTCGCGAGCGGCTCGGCTGGTGGTGGAAGCGCCGGAGACAGGTGGCTGCCGCCCTCGCAACGATGGCCGTGCCGATCTTACTCTTGATGAGCTACTGGCACCTGAACACCGGGCAGTTCTTTTATCACTCGTACGGAGCGCAGGGGCTAATTTTTGACCGCCGGCCGCCCCTTCTGGCGGGGCTCTTCAGCGCTCGGAACGGATGGCTCCTCTATACGCCCGTCATGGCACCGGCCCTTCTGGGGCTTTGGTGGCTGCGACGCACCCATCCCGAGTGGTTCCGGCCGTTGGTGATCTTCTTGGTAGTGAACCTTTACCTCGTGCTCAGTTGGCACGTCTGGTTCTACAAAGGGTTCGGGCAACGGGCGCTGATCGAGAGCTACGCACCCCTGGCGCTACCGCTGGCGCTGACTTACGACCGGCTCGCGCGAGGTGGCGTGACCCGGTGGCTCGCGCGGCTCTTTCTGGTGACGTGTGTGGGCTTGAATCTCTTTCAATCCTATCAGTTTCAGCGCGGCCTGATCAACGGCGACCGCATGAGTTGGGCCGCTTACCGGCTGACGTTCGGGCGTTTAAGCCTCACTCCTTCAGAAGAAGAGGCCTTCGAAGAACATCTACATCCAGAGCCAGATTATCAGTAAGCTATCCTTCTTGCGTCTTTGTCGCAAAAAACGATGATACACACGCAATTAAGCGCTGATTTCACAACACTTCTTCCGCTTTTCCGCAAGGTGGGGCGGTGGCGGAGCGAGCGGCTGTATCCTGAACAGATTCCAGTACACACTATCCGCACGTCAAAGATTAAGGTTCACCTCATCATGAATTTTCGTCACGTCACTGATCCCCCCTTGCATCCATCGTCTCACCCTTCCGCAACGCCGTCCGCACCTTAGCCTCGGCCATCGTCAGTATCCGTCATCAGACCTGTGTCGACTGGGAGCTCTTGCTGGTCGACCATCGATCCGAAGATGAGAGCACTCGCCTGACAAAACAGTTCGCCGTCGACCCGAGAATCCAGTTGATGGAGAGCGACGCCACGCACTTTACCGACGCCCTGAATGCGAGCGTTGAGCAAGCGGACGGCCTGTTCGTGGCCCGCATGGATGCCGACGACTGGTCGTACCCCCGCCGGTTGGAGCGGCAACTGGAGTTTCTGACGCGCCCTCAAGGCACTGACGTGGTGAGCTGCCGTGTCGAAGCTGCCCACGCCCAGCTAACGGCTTACGTCGACTGGAGCAATAAACTGCGGGACAAAAAAATTCCGCTACGCCGGTTCGTCGAGTCGCCCGTGGTGCATCCCTCGGTAATGTGGCGTAGGAAGGTCGCTGAAAGATACGGAGCCTACCGCACGGGCGACTTTCCCGAAGACTACGGGCTTTGGCTGCGCCGGCTCGACGCCGGGGTGCGCACGGCTAAGCTCCCCGAGGTGCTGCTCGGGCGGAGGACTCAGTGGCCCCGGTACACCCGGAACAGACGCTCCAACAGCGGCAACTTGACACGGTTGGGCAGCACCCGTCCGAGGTAGAACAGCGTCCCGTTTATGGCCCCCGGCACCACGGTGGCGCGGTCGGCCAGCAGACCTTGAAGGCACGTCTCAGCGACCTCGTCGGGCATCTTCACGATCAGGCGCGCACGGCGGCCGTGCGCCTCGATGCGCTTCAACCCCTCCTCGTTAGTGACGACCGAACTGGGGCAGGCCACCGTGACGCGCACGCCGGTGGGGCGTAGTTCTTCGCGCAGAGCCAGTGAGAAGGCATAAACGAACGATTTACTACCGGTGTAGACGGCCTTGTAGGGCAGCGGCAGCGTGGCTTCAATGCTGCTCAGGTTCAGCAAGTGTGCGCGCGGGTGGGTCTTCAACTCCGGCAAAAATTCGTAACACATGCCGACCATCGCCTGGTTGTTGAGCCGCATGATGGTCGGGTAGCGTGACCAATCGACGTGCTCGAAACGACCGCCCGTACCGACACCCGCGTTGTTGATGAGCATGTTGACGCGGAAGCCCTCCGCCCGGCACCAGGACGCCACCCGCGCGGGGGCGTCGGGTTCGGTCAGATCGACCCCGAAAGTCTCGACACGCACCGGAAACTGTTCGCGCAGTTCGCCGGCCGTATTGTCGAGGTCGGCATCCGGCAGGGCCACCAAGAGCAGATTACGGCTGCGGCGCGCGCACGAAAAAGCGAGCGCACGACCAATGCCGTGGCTCGCTCCGGTAATGAGGGTGAATGCGTCCATGCTGCCGCGAAGGTAAACCCTCCGGCGGCACGGTGATTAGCTATAGCTCGGCTTGTTCAGGTCGGGCTTATCGTAGTTGCGGTTCGGGCTGCTGCCACGCAGCGCGTCGGGCGAGGGGTTGCCGTCGGCGTCGAGAAACTTCTCGGCGACCTCTTCCTCGCGGTCGAGTTGCTCTTGGTCAGGTGCTACCTTGGTGGATGCCTTCGCTTTGCCCATATCGGTGGGGTTGCCGTCGCCCTGCGGTGAGGGGTTATTCTGTTGATTGAGATCTAGTGCCATGGTACTTTACTTTTGGTGATGCGGCGTGGCGTTTGCGTCCGCGCCGTCGTTGTTGGGTTATACTCTGTTACGCCCGCGTGGGTTATTCCACCGGCACACTTCCCGCCCGCCCATGAAGCCCTTTCGACACGTTCTGGTTGGCCTCGACGGCAGTGGCCTCGACGCCGTTCTGCTTCGATATCTGGCGCGCCTGCTCGCCTACCTACCCATCCGGCGAGTGGTTCTTTTCCGTGCCTACGCCGCCGCCGATCTGCCCAAAGGGCTGCGCCACGACTATCCCGAACTGTTCGAAGACCCCGCCACCGACTACTTACACCAACTGGCCGAGAGGTATCTATCAGACGTGCCCTGGGCCGCCGAGAACTTCCACGGAGCCTTTACCGACGGGATGCTGACGGCCCTTCGGAAGCACGAGACAGACTTGCTGGTGATGGGTGCGAAGACGGGCCCGAGGGGCCGGGGCACGCGGGCGCGACAGGTGATTCGCATGGCTCCTTGCTCGGTGCTGATCGTACCTGAAGCCCCGCCACGCGAACTGCGTGAGGTGCTGGTGCCCGTCGACTTTTCCCCCTACGCCCGTGCGGCTCTCGAAGTCGCTACTCGCCTCTGTCCGACCGGCGGTGCCAAGCTGTACTGGCAGCACGTCTACACGGTGCCGACGGGCTGGAGCCACACGGGCAAGAGTTACCAAACCTTTGCCCGAATTATGCACGACCATGCCGCGCGCGAGTCGGAAGCGTTCGCCGCCGACCTGTCACTGCCCGACGACACGCACCTGCTGCTGACGCTGGATAACGACCGTGACCCCGCCGACAAGATCTACGAAGAAGCCGTGCGGCGGGGCGTGGACCTGATCGTGATCGGCGCACAGGGGCAAACGCGAGCCGCCGCCCGCCTGCTGGGCAGCGTAGCCGAACGACTCGCTTACCACGACCGCCCCCTCCCGCTTCTGATTGTCCGCCCGGCGGGTGAGAACGAGAACCTACTCGATGCCCTCCTGAACAGGTTCGGGTAGACGGTGATCGTCTGTCGTTCATCTTCTACGGGAGCGAGTTGGGCCGTCCAACAGTAACGCTTCTCTGTGCCCTATCCGTACGACAGACGTCGACACCCATCACCGATGAGCACACTTCGCGGAGAGAGGCACGCACTTGACTTCTTCTGAAGCCACTGGTGATTTTAAGGTTGAGGTCCCGAAACGCGGATCGTTTGTACACCTTGTTCTACATGGCCACTCAAAGCTTCTTAGAAGCTACTGATACGTCTGGACGACCGCCCCGGAGCTACAGGCCAGCCGACGGCAGACTGACGGTGGAACGCTACGTACTCTGAGGTTCGACGGGCAACCCACCTTGCCATTGCGTACCTTGGTCAGACCATGCGACGCTTACTTTTTGCCCTCTTCCTCTTGCTGTCCGGTACGCTCCGCGCCGCCGACGGCACCGTGTTCGTCCTCGAAATCCGCGACGGCATCGACCCGCGCATGAGCCGTTACGTGGAGCTGGCCCTCGAAGCCGCCGAGAAGGCCGACGCCGACTACATCATCATCGACATGGACACCTACGGCGGGGCGGTCGACGACGCCGACAAGATTCGGACGGCGCTCTTGGAGCTCGACGTGCCCGTGTGGGTATTCATCAACAAGAACGCCGCCTCGGCCGGGGCGCTGATCTCCATCGCCTGCGACAGCATCTACATGACGCCGGGGGCGAGCATGGGCGCGGCCACCGTGGTGACGGGCCAGGGCGAGGCTGCCCCCGACAAGTACCAGTCGTACATGCGCTCGACGATGCGCGCCACCGCCGAAGCCACCGGCCGCGACCCGCGCGTGGCCGAAGCGATGGTCGACGAGCGCATCTACATCCCGGAGGTCACCGACTCGGGGCAGGTGCTGACGCTGACGGCCACCGAGGCGCAGGCGCTGAACTTCTGCGAGGGCATCGTGCGCGACATCAACGAGCTGCTGGAACGCAACGACGTCACGCCTACCAGGTTCATCCGCTACGAGCTGTCGTGGGCTGAGCGCGTGATTGCCGTCTTCCTCAACCCCTTCGTGAGCGGGCTGCTGATTCTGGTCATCCTCGGGGGCATCTACTTCGAGCTACAGTCGCCCGGCATTGGCTTCCCGCTGCTGGCGGCTATCCTGGCGGCGGTCTGCTACTTCGTGCCCTACTACCTCAACGGCCTGGCCGAAAACTGGGAGTTGATCCTCTTTCTGGTGGGCATTGCCCTGATCGGGCTGGAGGTGTTCGTGATTCCCGGCTTCGGCGTGGCGGGCATCGCGGGGCTGCTGTGCGCCCTCGGCGGGCTAGGGTTGATGACGATCGGCAACCGAGGCTTCGACTTTGAGTTCGTCGCGGTCGGGTCGATCTACGACGCGCTGCTGACGGTGCTCATCGCCATCGGGGGCTTCCTCGCGCTGGTGATCTTTGGGGGCTTCCGTCTCTCTAACAGCCGCTACCTGCGCCGCGTGGCGTTGCAGGACACGATGGACCGGGACGATGGCTACACCTCTTCGTTCCAGACCGAGTCGATGCTGGGGCGCACCGGCCGCGCCTACACCATCCTGCGCCCCAGCGGTAAGATCAAGATCGGTGACCGCATCTACGATGCCTACACGCGCGGCGAGTACGTGGAGCGTGACCAGATGGTCGAGGTGATCTCGGACGAAGGCACGAGTCTGCGCGTCCGGGCGGTGGAGGAGGAGGCAGACAAGTAGGTATATTCTTTCTTGCGGAGTCTCGCAGAGTTTTCCGCAGCATTTCACGGAGTTCGCTTACGCACCGACGCTCACTCACTCACTGCGCAGGCTCTTCACCGGGTTGGCCAGCGCCGCCCGCAGCGACTGCACACTCACCGTACCGACGGCCACGATCAGCACCAGCACGGCGGGTAATAAAAGCAGCCACCAAGAGAGATCGACCCGCACGGCGTAGTCTTCCAGCCAGCGCCGCATGGCCCAGTACGCTAGGGGCAGCGCAATCAGGCTCGCGACGGCCACCAGCCGCGTGAAGTCGCGAGCCACGAGCACCACGATGTTCGTGACCGTGGCCCCCAGCGCCTTGCGCACGCCGATCTCGCGGGTGCGCTGTTGCAGTGTGTAAGCTACCAGTCCCAATAGCCCGAGGCAGGCGATGAAGATGGCCAGCCCGGCGAAGAGGAGAAAAAGTTGCCCGAAGCGTTCCTCGGCGCGGTACTGCGCGTCGAACGCCTCGTCGAGAAAGAAGTAGTCGAACGGCCGCTCGGGCACCCGCGCGCGCCACTCGGCTCCCAGCGCCGCGACGGTGGCGGGCAGGTCGCGGCCGTCGAGCCGCAGCGTGAAGACGGCGAACCCCTTTGGGTCGACGCGGAACGTCAGCGGGGCCACCGCCTCTTGCAGCGATCGAAAGTGGAAGTCGCGCACGACCCCCACGATG